>CAZMPS010000237.1:414-2553 GCA_964568305.1 uncultured Burkholderiaceae bacterium | reverse complement strand
TGTTGATATTATCGAACGTATGGCACCGGTTTTTGATCGAGTGATCATTTTGATTGCGCAGTCTTCACAAAAGCAATCCTTGTTTACCGCGGATGAACGAAAAATCATGATTGAGCAAACTTTAAGACATTTAAAAAACGTCGAAGTTGATATGTTTGCTGGTTTAACTGTTGATTATATGAAGACAAAAAACGCCCAAATCATTGTTCGTGGACTTCGTGCTGTTGTCGATTTTGAATATGAAATGACCATGGCAAGCATGAATAAAAAATTAGCTCCTCAAATTGAAACGATGCTTGTTTTTGCAAAACCAGAATTTTATTATATATCTTCCCGTGGAGTGAAAGAAGTCGCAATCAACGGAGGAAATCTCGACGGTTTGGTACCGAATGAAGTTGCTGAATTATTAAAAACAAAACTAGCAGCTATGACGAAATAATTTTCGTAGATAGGCTAATGAAATAGAGGAAAACCATATGTTATCACAACGTGCATTGAGCTTAAAAACATCACCAACCCTTTTTCTTGTGGCGAAAGCTAAAGAACTCGCAGCCCAGGGACATGATGTCTTGTCTTTGACTGTTGGTGAACCAGACTGGGCAACATTTCCTCAGATTTGTCATGCCGGAATTGAAGCAATTCAAAAAGGAATTACAAAATACACACCAGCTAATGGGACGATCGAACTTCGTCAGCTTATTTGTAAACAACTTAAACGTGATTTTGGTTTTGAATATCAAGCCAAAGAAATTACTGTTGCAAGTGGCGCAAAGTTTGTCATTTTTGCGGCTTTACAAATGCTCTGTAATGAACAAGACGAAGTGATTATCAGTGCACCTTATTGGGTCAGTTATCCGACAATGATTGAACTTGCTGGTGGTCGACCAGTGATTATTGATTGTGGCCCAAGTGAAATGTTTAAGGTCACAGCTGGGCAACTTGATAAGGCAATCACAGCCAAGACAAAAGCTTTTTTATTTTGTTCACCAAGTAACCCAACTGGTTTGGTTTATTCTAAGCAAGAATTGCAGGATATCGCTGAGGTGTTACGTCGACATCCTCATGTCGCGGTCATTTCAGATGATATGTACAATCGCTTGATGTTTGATGGCACTCAAATTGCGCCGCACATCCTTGAAGTCGCACCAGATTTGAAAGATCGTACAGTCATTGTGAACGGTGGCTCAAAAACTTTTGCAATGACTGGGTGGCGTATTGGTTGGGCTGCAGGCCCAGAAAAATTAATCAAAGCAATGGGTGATTATCAATCACAGTCGACGGGATCGCCATCAAGCATTTCCCAATATGCCGCGCAGGTGGCATTGACCGATTGCGAACAAAATATTCAACAGGTTGTTGATGTCCTCAAGCAAAGAAAAGAATTTGCGATCAGTGAATTTCAAAAAGTTCCTGAGCTCAAACTTTATATTCCCGATGGTGCTTTTTATTTATGGGTTGATTTAACAGCGATCATTGGTCGAAGTTTTGAGGGACAGAAAATTCAGACTTCGAAAGACTTCTGTGATCTTTTATTAAATCGATTTTATGTGGCTACAGTACCAGGTTCAGAGTGTGGCTCTGAAGGTTACATGCGACTGAGCTTTGCTTGTTCAACAGAAACAATGCAAAGAGCAATCGCACGGATGCAAGACTTTATTTCACGCATGAATAAGTAACTTTAACTGAAGCACCTTCTGGCACAGCAGGGGTAAATATTAATTTATCCCCTTGTGGAGTCGCAATGTAGGAAGCTGAACTGCCTTGAGCGCTTTCTAAAACAGAGGCTGTAATTTGACCTTGCGGGACACACTCTAAAGTCAGAGAATTCATCGTGTTGCGAATTTTTGCAAAGAACAGATCCAGATTCGCACCATAATCATTATCGCAGATACTGCCAATTCCTCCACCAGTCATAGTTGACAGTTGAGCAAATTGGACTCCGTAACGAGCTGGCCCGAAGCCCTCACTTTGTTGCAAATCACGACAAGTTGTATCGCCCGGTTTGATGATAATTGAATTCACTGTCATGCGTTTTTCAGTTCCATACATTGATTTGATATTATTCACAAAAAATTCTGGATAGTCTTCAGTTTCCATTGGAATAAATGTTTCATTTGGAACCAATAAACTTTGATTACC
>CAZMPS010000237.1:0-404 GCA_964568305.1 uncultured Burkholderiaceae bacterium | reverse complement strand
ACGCTGTTTTCATCTTCGTCGGCGATCAAAATATATGAAAATGCAGATTGTGGACGGTAACAGCCACTCGAAACTGCATTATTGTAATTGCCATAGTAAGCATGATTGGATGCAGCTTTGATGAGGCGTTCATTGTCAGAACCGATGGAGCCAAAACCAAGATGAATTTCAGTGATCGTATCGTTCAAAATCTGTTGGATATTGCCAGAATTTTTATTAAGAATATATGTTTTAGTTTGACTGTTGCCGACCCAAGATGCTGAAGCGCCATAAACAAGTCCTTTGCTGGATGTGTTCATTTGACTAGAAACCGTTAAGCAGGCTTGCCAATCAATATTCGATGTATTCAGTCGAGCAAATAGATTGCTTAATCGTGCTGCTAATTTTTTACTATCGTTCAGCAT
>CAZMPS010000236.1:0-2562 GCA_964568305.1 uncultured Burkholderiaceae bacterium | reverse complement strand
TTATTTTGCGAAAAAATGTCATATTTATCATCAAATTAGCGTTTGCGCGAAAGTACGGCGTATTGGGCGTTGATAACCATTCGCGCTCAAACGATGAGGGTGCCATCAAAATCCGTTGAGCGGAAGCAACCATGTTGCTTGACTCGCACACCCACTGGCTCGGTAATACGGTAAAAACGTAAATTATCCTGAGTTAGATCAATTTCAGCGAGTAGTGTGCGTTCCAATTGCTCAAATTGCATTTCGTTGATATTGCATTCAAATACAGAATTTTGTACCCGCTGACCCATGCTTTGACATGCTTTTGCAACTCGCCTTAATCGCTTGCGGCCAGCAGCTGTTTCAGTGCAAACATCGTAGGCAACAATAATCAGCATAAGATTTTATTTTGCCAAATAAGGTAAATAGCCTTCCATTTCACCACGAATAGTACGAGCTATGAAACGGGCTTGGATGAAAGGAAGTAAACCAATAGGAATTTTATTTTCAGTCAGCGGATGCGTAATTTCTTCCTGTTTACGTTCTTGCCACGCAGTGACGACGGTACGACGACCTTTGTCATTCAGCATCACCGCCCCTCCTTCGCGCTCGTCAAAATCAGCAACGGTAATTTGCCCACGATTAATCAAAGTAAGTGCCAACCGATCACTGATGATTGAACGAAATTCTTCCTGTAAATCTAATGCCAATGCAGCGCGACCAGGACGTATAGCATGTAAAAAACCTAGCTGCACATCCAGCCCCGCAGCTTCACAAGCCGAGCGGCAATCATTCATGCTCATGGCATATAAAAATGAAAGGAGCGCATTAAATCGATCCAACGGCGGACGACGGGTGCGCCCATTCAAAACAAATGATGCACGTGCCTGAGGTTTGACAATAAGGTTCAGAGCAGAAAAATAGCCACGCGCTGCCTCGCCCTCCACTCCACGCAGTTCATCTAAATTGCTAGCCGTTGCAGCAAAACGTAACGAAGCTGCCAGGTTATTTGCTGTACGAGTCAGTTTTTCAGCTTCCTCAGGATTGTCAGCTTCGCGCGCGCCACGCTGCACATTGGTGCGACTGTTTCTGAGTTTGCCAGCTACCACGGCACGCGCAAAATTCAGAGTAAAAGCAGGCTCACACGCTACTCTATGATGCACTTGCCGCAACAAAATATTGCCAGAAACAGCACCTTCCAGCCGTGCCTTGAAACGCCCAGAATTATCTAACAACACCAGCGATTTTCCCTCATCCGCCAGCCGGTGCATCAACGCTGGCGACACCATGACATTACCAAAGCAAACCAATCCTCCCAAATGATGTAGTGGCACTTGAAGCTTTTTTTCATGCTCCACATCAATGCGCAAAGTGGCATTTTCCAAATGCGCATACGCGTTGGGTGTCATAACATACAGTGTATTTTGGACAGTGTGCACTTATCCCTCCAGACTAAACAAGTTGAGTCGTTGTTGATGTTGTCTGTTCAACTGCGCCAATGCTTCAGGCTGGCAAATATCTTTCAAGGAACACTCTTTACAACGCGCATCATTCACGGGAGCCGGCAATTTGCCCGATGACAGCATCACGCGGATGGCATCAGCCGTATCAATTACCAATTGTTTGAGTTCTGGCGTAATGAGCACTTCCCGCCGCCGATGGCTGCTGGCGTGAAAAATAGCACCTTTGGAAACTGGGCGGCCCAACATTTCTTCCAGGCACATGGCTTGCGCAGCGAGCTGTATATCGTCATGCAATTTCTGCCGCTTGGCACCATGCTTAAATTCGACTGGATACACCATGCCATCTGGATGAAACTCAACCAAATCCGCTTTCCCTATCAAGTTATAGCGATCACTCCATATCGGCAAAGCACGCTCAACCCGCACACCTGATTTGATTTCATATCCTGGCGTATCCACCAGACGATGCACAGCCTGCCCACGTGCCGTATGGATATTTTCCTCGAACGCCTGCTCCAAATGAATTAATCCGCATTGGCGTGGACAATAAATCCAATGTTGCAAGGCCGAGAGCGCGACGGCTTCTTCTGCCAATGAGGTCATTTGCTTAATAGTATTTATTTACCAATGTCACGCCTACAGGCAAATTAGCGCTTTGAACGCTCACATCATAATCAGCAAAGCTGCGTGCCACGTCCACACCCTCTTTACGTGTTGCGCGAATACGTTCAAACAGACTGTGCGCTGATGCATTGCCAAGTTCCGAGTCATGTTTGAATACGTACAGCCCCCGTGTACTCATCTCGCCACGCGCCGCTGAACGGTCATGTTCAAACATATTGACCAATGCCTGCCAAAACAATTCAAGATCATCATCAGAAAAACCTGTTTGTTTGGCCAGGAAAGAAGAAACAAAACCATGTGCCATATAAAGTCCATATGGAACGGTGTGCTTACGTCCCATGGTACGGTTGTCGCCAGACTGCTTTTCAGCCTCGGCTTCTGTGGCAACAGCCATACGCGTGATGGAGTGTTCCTGAGCAATGATCGGATCGACAGAGCGCGCAAAAGTCAGTTGAACTGGCCCACGCACCTGACCACAATTAATACCAATAGACAT
>CAZMPS010000235.1:0-2565 GCA_964568305.1 uncultured Burkholderiaceae bacterium | reverse complement strand
CATTGAGTTGAAAATGCAAGAAGTCCAGCGTTTGCGTATGACCACGCATCCAGTTGAATTTGATATGTATTATTCATCTTAATTGTAGGAATGTAGTAATGGGCGGATAAGTCCGCCCATATGTTGTGTCGTTTATGTCGCTCATAGAATTCATATAAATAATTCGTATAAATTTATGAAACACGTATTTTTTTTAATGTTTTTATCGTTATGTATCATGATGAAAAACATTCATGCGCAAACACAGACACAAGCATCGACACAGACGATGGTGTATTTGTGTGTTGATGAGCACGGGCGTAAAACATATCAAAATACGGGCATCGAAAATAAAAAGGGCTGCAAGAGAGTAGACTTACCCAGTATCACAACCGTTCCAGCACCTTTTAAATCTAATAAGCAAACAGCTACTGCGAATTCTTTTGGCTCTTCTAATTTTTTAACTTCTTCCACTTCTACTTCTTCTAACTTTAATTCTCATTCTGCAAAATCTTTGAATTCTGCTAGACCTTACGACTTTCCCAGAGTGGACAGTGGTACACAAAAAGCCCGTGACAATGATAGATACCAAATTTTGTCTGATGAATTAAAAACGGAAGAGGCAAAACTCGCTAGCCTAAAGCAAGAATTTAATAACGGCGAACCTGAACGAAAAGGTGATGAGCGTAATTACGCTAAATACCAAGAACGGGTGAGTCAGATGCGTGACAATATTGCTCGTACGACAAGAAATATTGAGGCGTTAAAGCGCGAAATTGGTAATTTAAAGTAATTTAGTTCGTCTCGTTGTTCCCTCGGAAGTGATGGCAAGGCATAAAAACTTAAAATCCTCGGGAACGACTGAGGTTAATGGGCAACCTCGGTTAAATTTCACAATATTTTTTCACTCTTATTACTATATCAATCATGTCAGGTAATACTTTCGGTTTGCTTTTTACTGTGACCACTTTTGGCGAATCGCATGGGCCAGCCATTGGTTGCATCATTGATGGTTGCCCACCTGGCTTGGTGTTGTCTGAGGCAGATATTCAACCAGAATTGGATCGTCGCAAGCCCGGTACGTCACGTCATGTGACGCAGCGTCAAGAATCCGATACGGTGCACATTTTATCCGGCGTGTTTGAGGGAAAGACCACGGGTACACCTATCACTTTGTTGATACATAACGAAGATCAACGTAGCAAGGATTACGGCAATATCACTGACACTTTTCGGCCTGGTCATGCGGATTACACTTACTGGCATAAATATGGGATTCGTGATCCACGCGGTGGTGGCCGTTCGTCGGCGCGTTTAACTGCACCGGTGGTTGGTGCGGCAGCGATAGCAAAAAAATGGTTGCATCAGCAATACGGCACGTGTTTTAAAGCGTGTATGAGCCAATTGGGGAGTGTCGTGATTCCATTTGAATCATGGGAATACGTAAGTAACAATCCATTTTTCGCCGCTAATGGTAATGCTGCTTTGATTACTGAGCTAGAAGACACGATGGATGCCTTGCGCAAAGCCGGGGATTCTATCGGTGCGCGTATTGATGTCGTGGCGCAAAATGTGCCAGTTGGGCTGGGACAGCCGATTTACGACAAGCTGGATGCTGATATTGCGTATGCCATGATGGGCATTAATGCGGTAAAAGGCGTGGAAATTGGCGCCGGTTTTCAATCTGTGGCGCAAAAAGGTTCTGAGCATGGCGATGAATTAACCCCTGAAGGTTTTGTTGGCAATAATGCGGGCGGTGTTTTGGGCGGTATTTCAACTGGCCAGGATATTACCGTTTCGATTGCGATTAAACCGACTTCATCGATTCGCGTTCCACGTCGTTCGATTGATAAAGATGGCAATCCCATCATGGTGGAAACATTTGGTCGTCATGATCCTTGCGTTGGGATTCGTGCAGCACCGATTGCGGAAGCGATGTTGGCATTAGTCTTGATGGATCATGCTTTACGATACAGAGCGCAATGTGCCGACGTGCAAGTAGCGACCCCTAAGATCGCTGCGCAAGCATAAAATTTTTAAATTAATCAAGATAATATTGATTACGTCTTGAAAAACAAAATGGCTGTCCCTATATTTAGCACTCGTTAGTTGAGAGTGCTAAAATCTCTCCCTGGCGCGGTGAGTTTGTTGTGTTTGTATCTTTCCATAGCAACTTGCCGCAAAACTCAACCATTTATGAATATAAAGGATTTTTTATGAGTCTTCGCCCTTTGCACGATCGCGTTATTGTTAAACGTTTAGACCAAGAAACAAAAACTGCATCCGGTATTTTCATCCCTGATGCTGCGGCTGAAAAGCCAGATCAAGGTGAAATTCTTGCTGTAGGTAACGGCAAGATTTTGGAAAACGGTACGGTTCGCCCACTCGATGTCAAAGTAGGTGACCGTGTTTTGTTTGGTAAATATTCTGGCCAAACCGTTAAGGTTGATGGTGAAGAACTGCTGGTGATGCGTGAGGAAGACATCATGGCGATCGTTGGTAAATAATTAAATATTTAATGCATTGATAATATATTATATTGAGGATAAATTGGAGCTCTTGAAAAGTAGTTTTTATTTCTCTAAC
>CAZMPS010000234.1:0-2571 GCA_964568305.1 uncultured Burkholderiaceae bacterium | reverse complement strand
TAGAGCACGCCCATGGTAAGGGCGAGGTCATCGGTTCAATCCCGATCATTGGCTCCAAAATTATTTGCCTATAATGATATGCGCGGTTCCTAGACCGATATTATTTGAGTTGTTTATCTCAGGACCTATCTTGACCGCATCTTTATAGAAAGATGCGGTAGAAGTCGCGCTGAATAATTTGAAGTTATCCATGCCCCAAGCCCAGATGTTGCCATATTGATCTATTGCTGTTGAATAATCGTGGCCATCAACGATGTTGACGATTTTGTTCGGTAATTTTTTGAATATCGGTGTGTTTTGATTGAATGTGTTAGATGATTTGTTGTCTATCCTAGAATCAATACCCCAGACAAAGACATTGCCGGCACTAGTCATAGCCATAGAATGTCTAAATCCTGCAGAAATACGGGAAATTTTTGGAAGATTCTTGATCTTCCTTGGTTTTGAATTATTTTTTATATTATCAAAATTACCATTGCCGATCTGGCCATAAAGATTACAACCAAAAGCATATACTTCACCGTTTTTGTTTAACATCATGCCATGTCCATAGCCTGTAGAAATTTGGATAATATCTTTGATGTCAGGATCTATCTCTTTTGGTACAGTACTTTTTATACCTACAGTATCCTCATTTAAACAATCTTCAGAATGATCATAAGTACCATCTCCTGGGCTGTTAATGTCATAGTAGCCACCGTGTATTTGTGTAACATTCGAGCCTGCTTTATTCAAAAGTTTAACAGACTCAATTTTATTTTTCTCATTACATGAAGCGCCCCAACCCCATACAGTACCATCTTTTTTGAGAGCTAATACAAATTTGTTACCAGTAGAAATATCTATGATATCTTCTATACCAATAACTTTTGTGGGTGTAGAGCGATCATTATTGTCTCCTGTACCCAAAGAACCAGTGAAATTTGATCCCCATGTCCAGACAGTACCATCATTTTTCAGAGCTACTGAGTATTCATTTTTGGCTGATATTTTGGATATATTATCTAGATTTGGTATAAAATCAATTTTTCCATCATGATCTATCTTTGTTTTTCTACCTAACTGACCACTATCGTTGTCGCCCCAACTCAACACTTTACCATCATTAGTCAAAGCCAAAGTATGATTTTTACCTGCAGAAATCTGTTTTATTTTGTATGCTATAGGATATACGTCTTCTGTGTGTTCTATACCACGCTGGCTATCATCGTTTTTGCCGGCAGTGTACAAAACAGTTTCGTTGCCTACGGGTTTTGATGGATTTATGTTACTAATATCTATATTTTTTAATTTCCATCCAACAAAAACACCAAAAATCGTAATTAATACTATGAATAAGATAGTTTTCCTCATATTATTTATTTATTTATGCTGTATAATTATACGGTAGCCACTTAAGTTATTTTCTGATGTATAGAAATCAATCAAGATTTTACTTTTTTTCCATACTTTTATTGGTAATATTCAATATATTACTGGCGGTTAATATATCATACGCTGCTGAATACGGTAACCCTCTCAAGCACGAACCTTATGTTCAACTCGGCAATGCTCCTTTGACTGGTTATGACAATAACACAGATCAGTTTCAGATAATATGGCAAACTGTACCTGGTGCCGGTGCCAATACAGACAGTTTTACTGTAGAATACAAATCTTCAACTTCAAGCACATGGATAGATGCTGGTGCTATTTCTACTATCAATACCGGAGTTAGTAGTAGGATTAACCATTACGTGACTATTACAGGGCTATTGTATGATCAGGACTATGATTATCGCGTGCTACATATTAGAAATGGTGAGACCCTCGCTACTTATAGCAGTACTTATCACACTCGTTTAAATGCTGGAGATCATTCACCTTTTACTTTTGTGGCATACGGAGACTCAGCTTCCGGAGATCCGCCAACAAATTTCATAAGTGTACAAAGTCGTATCAATACTATAGATCCAGTTTTTTCTGTTTTGCTTGGTGATAACACTTATACAGATGGTACTCATACCGAATGGGATTTACGTCTAGACAGGACTAAAAACTCTACCGCTGCAGATTATATAAAAAATCATATAGATTATTTTGGATGGGGTAATCACGATATTGTTAATAGTAGTGGTCAACCTGCTTTGGATAACTATGATTCTCCTAGAATTGTTCAGGGTGTAACAAGTCCAGTTGCCCCACCTACGGGCGAAACAGACGAAAAAAACTATTCTTTTGATTATGGAGATGTGCACTTTGTTACGATAGATACAAATAGTTATACCAATAGCAGTCGTTTGGCCAACCAATTAACTTGGGCTGTAGCAGATCTCAATGCTTCTTCTGCAAAATGGAAGATTGTGTTCGTACATTTTCCGATCATATCTATATCATTTACTTCTACTGGACCCACTAGTAACTACTATCAGCAAATGGTCTCCCAATTAAGAAGCGCTGGTGCTGATATTATTTTGGCTGGTCATGCTCATACTTACGAAAGATCATATCCATTGACAGGGCAGAGTGGTAGTACAGCATTGTTTACTGATAGTGATGACAATGATTACGCAAAAGGAGCTGGTCTAACAC
>CAZMPS010000233.1:0-2628 GCA_964568305.1 uncultured Burkholderiaceae bacterium | reverse complement strand
TATAAGTGAGGTGACTATGGATTGGTTTGTTATTCCAACACCTCGAGATACAAGTTTAGAGTTTGTTGAGTCAGATAGTGATTTTAAAAAACAACAACAGGAACAAGCTAAGAAAATACAAGTTCTACTTGTAGCTATACACAATCAGGTTTTAAACAACTATACAACTATAGTTCAAGAAACAGCTCTACAAACAAGTTTCTTTGAAGTTGAAGCATTTGCAACAGCTCGAGCGTGTCTTTCTGGTGAAAATGCACCAGTCATGATTATCGATCTTGGAGCATCATCTACAAAATCATATATTGTTGATAACGGAATACTCGTATCAGCACATATATTAACAAGAGGTGGACAGGACATAACGTTTTCTATATCCAAAGGGTTAGGCGTCACTTTTGACCAAGCAGAACACTTAAAACGAAGTTTAGGTAAGGGAAATGTAACAGATCAGGATAAAATAATCGAACTTATGAGTATTCATCAGGAATATATTATAAGTGAAGTTGGTACAATGATAAATCAATTCCAAAAAAAGTTTGGAAAAACAGTGCAGAAGATATTGTTAACAGGCGGTGGTGCAAACTTGTATGGTTTTATGGATATTGCCAGAAAAACATTTGCCTGTGAGGTTGAGGTAGCTGCGCCTTTTGCCAAACTTGAAACTCCTGTCTTCCTCCAAGAATCATTATTAGCATCCGGAACAGCATTTGCACCGGCAATAGGTCTTGCACTTCGTGCATTGCAAGGTTGAGTTTGATATAATTAAACATAGATTATGGAAACAAGATTTCAAACAACATCATTTATACCAAAAGCATCACTCGACAACGTTGTAGATGACAAAGGTCGTATACAAAAGAGAAGCGGTTCTATATTTAGCGGAGGAAGTATTTTCACTCTTATATCCTTCTTTGTATTTATATGTAGTCTTGTAGCTGCGGGAGTTGTGTTCTCACTTGATAAACTATCCGTATCAGATAAAGTCGCAGCAGAAAAAGCTTTGACCAAATACCAAGAACGAAGTAATGCTCAAACTATAGAAGATTTAAAAGCAACAAATGACAGACTGGAAATATTAAAAACTCTTCTTGATAACCATGTTGCTGTACGTCCATTGTTCGCAGAGATTGGAAGAAACACTTTGGACAGAGTGTCTCTGACAGGATTTTCTCTAAAAAGAAAGCCTGATGGTACATTTTCATTAGGTCTAAAGGCTCAGGGAGTTGGGTATGAGTCTATTGTGGTACAAGACAAGCAGTTCTCTGAAGTTGTTGCACAAAAGACATTTAAAAACACAAGTATCAGTGATTTTAGCAAGGCACGTGGTCAAGATCTTGCAGTATTTAATATAAACACAACTGTAGTTGAAAATGCTGTAAACTTCTCATCACTTATTCGTCCAGCACCAACAGTAGAAAATAAGACAAATAAACAATAGTCAAAATTATGAAAACGATTTTATCAATCATACTTCTCATAGCCGCAGGACTTCTATATTTCTTTTTTACTGCTGATAAACTAGCCGCTCTTAAAGAAAGACAGGTGGATGTTCAGCGATATGAAACAGCGTTGCACAATGCTAAAAAACTCGATGCTCGTATAGATAGCCTACTTAAGGCCCAAAACAGCATATCAGAAGAAGATAGGGTGAAGATGAGAACAATGCTTCCTGACAATGTTGAGAATGTAAAATTGATCATTGATTTTGATAACCTTCTACAGTCCGTAGTGTCAGACAGAGGAACAATCTCTCAATACAAATCAGCAGAAGGCTCTGTCAAAAAACTATCTATCGAGAGTCCAAAAATCGTACAATCAACAGGTGTTCAAAGTGATGCGGCCATTGAATCTTCAAAACTTGGAGTTGCCACACTGTCATTTTCTGTAAGTTTGACATACGGAGATTTTATGGAATTTTTGAGACGTATTGAATTTTCAAAAAGAATCATGGATATAGATTCTATAGATTTTAACACTCCAAGTGGTAATGACCCTGATCCTGTATATAATATAAACATGGTTATAAAAACATATTGGCTAAAATATGACGCTTCAAATAATGTTAAATAAATAAAAAATATGTTTAGCAAACACAAAAACATTCTCATAATCTTAGTCCTTATAGTTATAGCTTTCTTTGCGTACTGGTATTTCGTTTTGTCTAAAAAAGATGCATCACAAACACGAAATGTATCAACAGGAGGATTGGTTAAGGTAACTGATCAACCACTAACAGCTTCAAGTAGTGAACAATTGAAACTTGATCGACAGTTTGTAAATGGAATACTCACTCTTAACTCTGTTAAGATAGACGTTGGAATTTTTAAATCTCCAGCATTTCAAGCTCTAAACTACCCAGATAAACCGTTCGAGGTTGATTATAAACTACCTGTAGGTCGAGACAATCCATTTCTTCCTATAGGCCTAAACTCAAAAGCTAGTTTGTCAACTGGAACACAAGTATCTTCTACTTCAACACCTTCAGGTAGTCCTACAGGCACAAGTACAGCAACTACTACTCCTACAACTCCGAAGCCTCCAGTAGTACAACCAAAAAAAGTTAATCGTTAAAACACAACATGTCATTTGCCTCTATCCTTGTAAAAAAGAATATTTTGGACAAAGACA
>CAZMPS010000232.1:0-2644 GCA_964568305.1 uncultured Burkholderiaceae bacterium | reverse complement strand
GTTTCGCCATGCAGTCAGTGTGGCCGAAGAGGGTGCCACCACGTTTGCTTTGCCAGTTCTCAATGGTTTAAGTAAGAATTAATTAAAAATTAACTAAAAATTAACTAAAAATTAACTAAAAGACCAAAATGACAACAATAACAATCAAGCAGCCTGTGGACATTCGCCAAATCCTGCAACTTTCCCCAGTTATTCCTGTTATCGCGATTGAGGAGATGGCGCATGCTGTGCCATTGGCGCGTGCCTTGGTAGCGGGTGGGATTTTCGTGCTAGAAGTGACGTTACGCACTGAGCATGGTTTATCGGCGATTCGTGCCATCAGCCAACAAGTGCCAGGCGCGATTGTTGGTGTAGGTACGCTGACTAAGCCGGAAGAATTTACCGCCGCATCGGATGCAGGCGCAGTGTTTGGCGTATCACCAGGATTGACGCCTGCTTTGATTGAAGCAGCCAGACAAAGCCGCCTACCATTGTTGCCTGGTGTCATGACGCCGTCAGAAGTCATGACGGCACGTGAAGCGGGATTTCATACTTTGAAATTATTTCCTGCCATGCAAGCAGGCGGAGTAGGGATGCTCAATGCGATTGGTGGGCCGATGCCGGATGTGACATTTTGTCCTACTGGTGGCATCACGCAAGAAACCGCAGCACAATTTCTTGCCTGCAAAAATGTTGCTTGTGTGGGGGGGTCTTGGTTGACTCCAAAGGACGTTGTGCAGGCAGGAGATTGGGAACGTATTAAGGCATTAGCAAAGGCGGCCAGCAGTTTGGGCCGCCTATCCTAAACCTCTGTCAACACAGGAGTTGGGCTAATGCCGTTTGTGCAGATGACGTAGGTTAAACCATTCGGCGCAGCTGCACGCAGATCGGGTAAGGCAAAGGTGGTAATACCATTTTTCCAGAACCTGTAATTATTTACTATCTCGTTTTATTAATTTTTGTTTTGTTAAGAAAGAGCTGATTTATTCTTCAACTACCGACGTAGCGATGTGGGCTTGTTAATTTTAGAAATACGGTATGACAGTCAATAACATGCAATATATTCAATATATTCAATCGATTCCACTCATCCAACTAATAGGCGCAGGATTGTTTGTTGTCGCTGTGTTGCACAGTTTTGCTACGGGCTTTTTCGAGCATTTGGCACATAAAAAAACTGCTTATGCTGTTTTATGGCATTTGTTGGGGGAGGTGGAGCTCGTGTTTGGTTTTTGGGCCTTGGTGTTGGTACTTGTGATGTATGTAATCGATGGTCAACAAATGACGATTGATTATCTTGCTTCGCGTAGTTTTATTGAGCCATTGTTTGTTTTTGCGATTATGGTGATTGCTGCTAGTCGCCCGATTTTACAAAGCGTTATGCTTTTTGTGCGTTTGTTAGCTGAGCGTATGCCTTTGTCCGGAGGGATGGGATTGTATTTAACGATATTGATTCTGGTACCTTTATTGGGCTCCTTTATTACTGAACCTGCCGCAATGACATTGGCGGCGTTGATTTTGGCACATCATTTTTTTAATCAAAATATTTCATCACGTTTGAAATACGCCACGTTGGGCGTGTTGTTCGTCAATATTTCGATTGGTGGCATGTTGACGCCATTTGCTGCTCCGGCTGTGTTGATGGTGGCGACGACATGGCATTGGGACATGCTAGCCATGATTTCTTTGTTTGGGTGGAAGGCCGCGATTGCTGTTGTGGTGAATGCTTTGGGCGTGAGTTTGTTATTTCGTAAAGAATTGAGCCAATTATCGGCTTCTTTTGATACGGAAAAAGATGATGATTCCGCAATGCCATGGTGGTTAATTTTGTTGCATTTTGGGCTTTTGGCAGGTGTGGTGATATTTGCTCATCAGCCGGCTATCTTTATGGGTTTATTTGCTTTTTTTCTTGGCTTGACTCGCTTTTATCCGCAATATCAGGATCGTTTGATATTGAAACAAGGCTTATTGGTGGCGTTGTTTTTGGCTGGTTTGGTAGTGTTGGGCGGACAACAACAATGGTGGTTACAGCCTTTTTTGATGAGTATGCGTAGTGATAATCATGTGTTCTTTGGTGCGGTGATATTGACAGCGTTTACTGACAATGCGGCTTTGACTTATTTAGGCTCGTTGGTCAGCGGACTTTCTGATGAGTTTAAATATGCTTTGGTAGCAGGAGCGGTAACAGGTGGAGGTTTGAGCATTATCGCCAATGCGCCTAATCCAGCAGGGGTTGCTATTTTGCGTGGTTATTTTGAAGAAGAGGTTATCCGACCTATGGGATTGTTATTGGCAGCTTTGCTTCCGACCATGGTTGCCCTATTAGCATTTAAATTTTTGTGAATATCAATTGAAAAATCGTTGATCCGATTCAGGATCACTCAAGATGACTTAAGCGACTTAGAGCGATTATTTGGTGAGATTGACTTCTTTGTTTAAATTAATTTTTTACATGATTTAGTGAAATCCAGTAGAATGCCGCTTCAATTTAATTTTTTGATTTCTTCTTCATTAAATTTCAAAAAAGTAGGTGAACAGGGCGCTTGTATTTTGATTATGTTGATGTTTGCAGGTTCTCTTTTAATCTCTTTTTTTCATGTCCCGCGAGGATGGCGAAATTGGTAGACGCACCAGGTTTAGGTCCTGACGCCAGCAATGGTGTGGG
>CAZMPS010000231.1:0-2753 GCA_964568305.1 uncultured Burkholderiaceae bacterium | reverse complement strand
AGGTAACTCTCATGCAACATATTAACAATCCTATTATCTGTAAAGATCAAGACTTAATCTGACATATTCGATATAAAAATCAGTCGCTGTCAGGTCGGTCCTGATCTAGTACAGATCAGGCAGGTATACTGATGGCCTATATGTCGTTTAATGAGGCAATTTTTAAAAATTTTTACAAAATAAGAGCATGCATTTTCAATGTGGACGTTATCGTTTGGCTTTATCTTCCTCGACGACTTTGGCAGAGGATTGCAAACCACAGGTGATGGGCATATTAAATGTCACGCCGGATTCTTTTTTTGATGGTGGAAATTTTTATTCACTCGAAACGGCTTTATCTCGTGCTGAACAAATGATTGCTGAAGGCGTGGATATTATCGACATAGGCGGTGAATCCAGTCGCCCTGGTGCGATGCCGTTATCAGTAGAAGAAGAATTGGCGCGTGTGATGCCGGTGTTGTACGCTTTGCGTGATTGCGGTAAACCGCTTTCTATTGATACTTACAAGCCACAAGTCATGCGGGAAGCGATTGTGGCCGGTGTGGATATGATTAATGATATCAATGGCTTTCGTGCTGTAGGCCCAGATGTTTGGCGTGTGATTTTGAATAGCGAATGTGCTTTATGCATCATGCATATGCAAAATCAGCCGCAAGCGATGCAACTCAAGCCGCAATATGATGATGTGGTTGTTGAAGTCACTGCATTTTTGCAAGAGCGTGCAATGGCCATTACGCAGCTTGGGATTGATCGTAGTCGCTTATGTATTGATCCTGGTTTTGGTTTTGGTAAAACGCTAGAGCATAATTTGGCATTGTTGAAAAGTATGGGGCAACTGCGGACATCATTGGGTTTGCCTGTGTTGGCGGGTTTGTCGCGCAAATCTATGCTTGGTGCGATGACTGGTAAAGAAATTGATGATCGCCTAGCAGCCAGTTTGGCTGCTGCATTAATTGCGGTGGCGAATGGTGCGCAGATTTTACGTGTGCATGATGTTGGCCAAACCGTGGATGCATTGAAGGTTTGGCAAGCAGCAACAAAATAATCAAAAAAACAGGAGAAAGAATGTCACGACGGTATTTCGGTACAGATGGTGTACGTGGATTGGTGGGTGTTGTTCCGATTACGCCTGACTTTGTCATGAAATTAGGTTATGCCGCTGGAAAAGTATTGACGCAATCTGCCCCTTTCATTCATTCGGCTCACTCAGAAACAAACATAGGTCGCCCAACGGTATTGATAGGAAAAGACACACGTATTTCTGGATACATGTTGGAAGCCGCGTTGGAGGCTGGATTTTCTGCCGCTGGTGTCGACATTATGTTGGCTGGACCGATGCCTACTCCCGCAGTAGCGTATTTGACGCGTGCTTTGCGTTTATCTGCTGGTGTGGTGATTTCGGCCTCGCACAATCCTTATCAAGACAATGGCATCAAATTTTTCTCTGCTCAAGGAAACAAGTTGCCGGATATGATCGAAAAAGCAATCGAATCTGCTCTTGATGAGCCTATGCAGTGCGTCTCATCGGAAAAATTAGGCCGTGCCAAACGTTTAGATGATGCACAAGGACGTTATATCGAATTTTGTAAAAGTACTTTTCCGAATGAACTAGATTTGCGTGGCATTAAGATAGTGCTTGATTGTGCACATGGTGCGGCCTACCACATTGCGCCTCATGTATTTCATGAGCTGGGCGCGGATGTGGTGGCGATTGGTAATCAACCGAATGGTTTTAATATCAACCATGGTTTTGGTGCTACTTCTCCTACCGCCTTGTCGTTGGCGGTACGTGAACATCACGCAGATCTTGGAATTGCCTTGGATGGTGATGCAGATCGCCTGGTCATGGTGGATGCAGATGGGCGCATTTATAACGGCGACGAATTGTTATACGTGATGGTTAAGGATCGCATGACGACTGGGACAGTGCCTGGTGTTGTTGGAACCTTGATGACCAATAAAGCATTAGAAGTGGCTTTTAAAAACATGGATGTCGATTTTGCACGTGCCAAAGTTGGTGATCGTTATGTGTTAGAAGTGTTGCAAGAAAAAGGTTGGATGCTAGGCGGGGAAGGATCAGGTCATTTGTTGTGTTTGGATAAACATACAACCGGTGATGGCATTATTTCTTCTTTGCAAGTTCTTTCCGCCTTAAAGCGTCATGGACAGACATTGGCACAATGTACCGAAGATTTGACACTTTATCCGCAGAGTTTGATCAACATCAAAGTAAAACCAGGCTTTGATTGGCAACAAAATATTGCCATGGTTCAGGAAAAAGAAATTGTTGAACGTGAATTAGGTGATGCGGGTCGCGTTTTGATCCGTGCTTCTGGTACCGAACCGCTTATCCGTGTCATGGTTGAGGCAAGTAGTAGCGAGTATGCAGAAAAATTGGCACGGCGGATTGCCGATAAAGTTTGAGCAAAATCACGTCGCACAAACTGCTTACAGAATACTCCTACAAAGTGCCATAGTTGTCTTATGGCATGATTCAGTACGCGCCGATATCCATAGTGTTTTCCTATTCTCATAATAAAAATGGAATTTTATCCATCGTTTATTTATTCATTAATAGGAGATGCTATGTTGTCCATGCAAATGTCTGAAACCCATGTTGCGCCATCTGTTTCCATTTCTGCTGCTTTACAATTTGTGTCGACAGAAGCAGGATGGCAACGTCATACTAAGCTTTGGTCAAATTTAAGGGATGTTTGTGATTTACTACATATTCCTGCAGTTGCTTCTATGAT
>CAZMPS010000230.1:0-2763 GCA_964568305.1 uncultured Burkholderiaceae bacterium | reverse complement strand
GAAGAGCATCAGCTATCAAATGCAATCAGCCTTGGTATAATAGTGAAGAGCATCAGCTATCAAATGCAATCAGCCTTGGTATAATAGTGAAGAGCATCACCCATTCAATGCAACAGCCTTGATATGATAGTGAAGGCATCCAGTGATTTCTGTGAACCTGTTAATCTTCATTTTGTTTTTCATTCGATTTTGGAAAATCGATATATTTTTTATGCCCTGTTTTTGAAAATTAAGGAATTCACAGATAACACATTCCAATACGTCTCCTCAAGCCTGATATTTCAATTCTTTCAAACTGCGAATAATCCACAAATTCTTTCTAGTTTAAACTTATAAGTATTAACCAAAGAGAAAGTATTATGGAGCTCGTGCCATCATTTGATTCCATATTGTCTCGTAAGATAACAACTACTTTCACCAATGAAGAAGCCAATATGTATGCCTTGAGCTTCAAAGGATTTATGGAAAATGATCCAGATAAAGACTTTGTAATCGATTTTGATCTTGCTTGGAAATGGGCCGGGTTTTCCAGAAAGGATAATGCAGTGAGACTGCTGAGATCTAAATTTCAGCCGCACATTAACTATTCTGAGTGGATCCTCCGTACGGAGGAAGCTTCAAATTCACAGGCGGCTGGGACTAGAATTATGTTGACTATAAATACATTCAAAGATTTCTGTCTGCGTGCCGACACGAAACAAGCAGACAATATAAGAGGTTACTATATCAAACTAGAGAAGTTATTCCATTCTTGTCACAAAGAGTATATGGAGAGCCAACTAACTGCTTCACAGGCTCAAATATCCCAATTACAATCGCAGGTACAGCAGCTAACCATATCAACGCCAACCTATGAAGTGGTGGAGAAGACCAAGTTTGTGTATGTGTTGAGCTGTGATATTTCTGGTGTGTACAAAGTTGGTAGAACCAAAGGCCCTGTGAAGAAACGTGTCAACCAACTTCAAACCGCTGCGGTTTTGGATATTGAGGTGTTACTCGAGCAATCCACTCATGACGATGTCATTCTTGAAAGCTGTTGCCATTATGTTCTTGATAAATATCGTTCATTGAGCAATAGAGAGCACTTCCGTTGCAACAAAGACTATATTATCAAGGTAGTAAAGACCTTGGCTCATGTTCTTGACACATTGAAAGGAACCTATCAAACCATTGATCCGGCTCAAGTTATGGAATTGATAAATGCCCTTCCAGAATCAACAGAAGAAAATGCAAACACTGAAGAACCGCAGGTACAAGATGAGAATATCATTGACTCAGAAACAGAACCAAACAACAATAATGATTCATCCCCATTCTTCAAATTCTTGACAGAGTGCTGTATTTATAATCAAGGCTCTACAACAGACTTAAATAAGCTGAAGACCGAGTTTGCATCTTGGCTTGGCACCAAAGTCAAAGCACTGGACAAAGGCACACTCTTCCAAGTGAATCCAGCCTTTACTATTTCAAAGACTAACATCTGTAAGTCGTGTCATCAGCCTCACAAGAAAGGATGTTGCTCTAATTATAACAGAAGTAACAAAACTACAAGAATGATGGTCAACAATATAATGTTGGCAGCTCCAGAGTTTGAATAAAATTGGCTTCGCTCCTTCAATAACCTATATAATATCAACCCACTACGTTGGTTGCCGTTATATTACTAATGCCAACCCCAAATAGACTGAAGAATCATATCATATAATTTTATGCATCCCTTATTTTTTTCAGTCCTCTGTGTCTTATTCATATTGAATTGCTTTCCATTTCACAGACGGTTATCGACTGGTAAAATTGTCAAAAATTATTGCAAACATCATGTAGTTTTCAAAAATCTCAGAGGCTCTGAAAATGGGAAAATCTCTCTTGACCCCTTGAAAGAGAAAGGCATTGCAATCATCATTAATAGCATCAATACCCATTTGCTTTATTAGTTAGCATTTATCACCTTCATAAACACAGAAGGCGGCCAATTGTCAATCTTCTTCTTCAACTCATCAAAGCTCGCACTACTACTGACAAAGTTGGTAACGAATGGTATGATTCTACCATCAAACTTCTCGGGCACTGCATTGGATGCAATAAAGACACTCGATTGGTTGATAATCATTCGGTCTTCAAACAATTGGACAACAGATGACCCGAGCATACGTTGTAACAGTTGAAAGAAGAACGTTTTGCCATTGCTTCCACTACCAACGCACAGGTACACCTCCTTGTTGTTTGCTTGCTCATTCAAGCTTGCACCAATCGCATTCATCATCTCCTCGCGTACTGCTTCCTCAGGAAAGACGTCTGTGAAGTACTGGGCGATTTCGTCTCTTGAAACACTCTCATCCATGCCTTCACTACGATTGCCCCTGCTATTTATATCATCCAGGCCTTATATTAAACAAGTCATAGGACCTTCTATTTATTATATTAAACAAGTCATAGGACCTTCTATTAGTCACCTGATACTATATTATCACATTCTTGTACAATATCGTCAACTAATACTATACAATATCACGATATTATATGGGTAACACCTTGTAATTACCATCTTGTCAACTAATACTATATGGATACAACCTTCTAACTTACTATCTTGCCAGCTGGTACTATATTGTCGCCTCAATATAGTATAATCTTGCCACTTGATACTATATGGGTACACAACCTTCTACGTACCATATCGTCTAATAATACCATCTAGTCCAACCTTGTACGTACCATATCGTCTAATAATACCATCTAGTCCAACCTTGTACGTACCATATC
>CAZMPS010000229.1:0-2765 GCA_964568305.1 uncultured Burkholderiaceae bacterium | reverse complement strand
CTTTAAGGGTACTCAAACCAGGCGGTTTGCTGATTATGGAAACCCCTAATCCAGAAAACATCGTGGTAGGTGCGTCCAGCTTCTATCTGGATCCTTCTCACGTCCGCCCCATTCCGCCAGGATTACTGAGTTTTATGGTCGAACATGCGGGTTTTGCACGTACCAAGGTAGCACGCTTACAAGAACCACAGGAACTTCATAAAGGACATACGATTGGCGTGTTTGATGTACTCAACCATGTCAGTCCAGACTATGCTGTCCTGGCGCAAAAAAATGCCGGCGCCGAGCAACTTTCTACACTAGATGCGCTGTTTGATGCGAATTTGGGGTTGTCTTTGAATACTCTGGCACAACGTTATGATCATCAAATGGAAGAACGTTTCTCCACATTTGAAAGCACTTTGATAAACAAAATTAAACATGACATAGAACATCAATTTCAACATCAATTTAAAGAGCAGTTTGAAACGCTCGTAAAACAACAAGAAATCGCACTCGCTACATTACATAGCCAATTGCACGCAGTATTGCAAAGCAACTCATGGCGCATTACGGCGCCGCTGCGTTGGGTAACGGGTATGTTCTATTGCATCAAAGATCATCTCAAACAATCCATCAAACGCGTATTGCTGCGACTCATCATGTTGATATTGCACCAACCAAAAATGAAACAAACAGCGCTGTATACGCTCCGATATCTACCAGGTTTGCAATACCGATTACGTCATATGGTGCTGGGATCCAGCCATACTTCTACTCCTACACAAGCCACGCCGCACACACCGATACAACTCACTCCACGTGCTGCACATATTTTTACCGAATTGAAACAAGCAATGGCCAGCGCCAATAAGCAAAAGAAAAAAGGAAAACACTGATGCGCATTGTGATCGACATGCAAGGAATGCAAACATCCAGCCGTTTTCGTGGCATTGGACGCTACTCTCTTGCACTGACATTGGCCATGGTACGTAATGCACCACAGCATGAAATCTGGTTAGTTTTGAATGCTGCGTTACCAGAAGGCATTGCCGCTATTCAGCAGGCTTTTGCCGATCTGATTCCCTCTGACCGAATACGCATTTTTAACGTGCCAACACCTGTCGCAGAAAATCATCCTGCCTATCGTTGGCACATAGAAACTGCGGAAAAAATCCGTGAACATTTTATTCAGCAATTACAACCAGACGTTGTCTTTATCACCAGTTTGTTTGAAAGCTACAACGACAAAGCAGTCACATCGGTGGATAGTTTTTATAAAAACTCCCGTACCGCCATCATCCTGTACGACTTGATCCCCTTCCTCAATCCAACTGCTTATCTGGCCCATCCCTTGCAACGCCAGCTATATGAGCGAAAAATTGACTCTCTCAAAAAAGCAGGTTTACTGCTTGCCATTTCAAGCTATAGCAAACAAGAAGCGATTGATGCCCTAGGTTTGCGAGCGGATTCCGTGGTGAATATTTCTGCCGCCATTGATGACCGTTTTCAGCCCAATCAACCGACACCAGAAGCGGCAGCGCAATTGCGTCAACGCTTTGGCATCACACGCAAAATGGTGATGTACGCACCCGGTGGCTTTGATGTACGTAAGAATTTTGATGGCTTGATTCAAGCCTACGCCCAACTCCGTACCGATTTACGCGCCACGCACCAGCTCGTCATCGTCAGCAAACTGCGCGATATGGATAGACTCTACCTCACACAGTTGCAAGAAAAAGCCGGATTAAAAAAAGATGAACTCATCTTAACCGACTATGTCTCCGATCAAGATTTGCTGGCATTTTATAACCTAGCAACGCTGTTTGTTTTTCCATCTACGCACGAAGGTTTTGGCATGCCTGCGCTGGAAGCCATGGCGTGTGGCACCCCCACCATAGGCTCGAACACAAGCTGTATTCCTGAAGTCATAGGCACAGAAGAAGCTTTGTTCAACCCACACTCCGCCACTTCCATCAGTGAAAAAATGGCATTGGTTTTGCAGGATGAAGCACTGCGTAGCAAATTGGCGCAACATGGTTTGCAACAAGCAGCCAAATTCTCGTGGGACACCAGCGCGCAACTTGCAATCGCCGGCTTGGAAGCGTGGTACACATCGACGCTTACTGACACAACAACTGTTGCCGATGCGCCACAAGATGCATCGAATGCCGATGCTAATGCTTATGCAACACTATTGACATCCATAGCGGAAATTGACCAGGCAGAAAATGTTGTAGACAACGATTTGCTGGCGACAGCTCATGCGATTGGATGCAACCTTGACGACATCGATCAGATTATCGATAAAAATATTCATAAAAATTCATGATAACTTTTTTCAAACGATGCGCACGCTTACTGCACAATATACTGCACCTCAACCGGCTCGAGCACCAAATCGCTTGCCATGAAAAACAGTTGCAACAATTACTTGTTTTACTCGATCAAAACAACATCAACATTCACAACAATACTAATAACGATAAACAGCAACATCTAAACACATCAGAAATATCAGAAACACCAGAAACACCAGAAATATCAGAAATATCAGAAACACCAGAAATATCTACGCCATCAACATCGCTTCTTGAAACCAATTTCAACCAGGAAATACTGACTCAATTAAAAACATTAGAGCAACGCATAAAACAGAAAGACACGATTATCTCACCACCCTCAAAACGACCAAAACTCGCCTATATTTCCCCATTACCCCCCGAACGTAGTGGCATCAGCGACTATAGTGCTGCACTTTTACCGATACTGGCACGTTATTACGA
>CAZMPS010000228.1:0-2772 GCA_964568305.1 uncultured Burkholderiaceae bacterium | reverse complement strand
GTATAATGCATCAGAAGTAATTGAATGGGCGCAAAAGCACCGCGAAAAGAATTAATCTTCATTACCCATAATTTACCCACAAACCGCTAAGAGCCGCATAAATACTAGGTTTTGCATTCCGGTCTCGGGCACCAAGATACAAGTCAGTAATAAACGATAAGAAGCGATAACCGATATAAATCAATTGGTTATCGCTTTTTTCTTATGCGTCTTATTAATAAAAAAGCGACATAAAATGTGGTTCTATGTGAAATACCGTGGGTAATTGAACTTCATCTTCCCGCAAAGGAAGTAAATCATATTGATAAAGTTGCTTGTATTACGAAAGCCGCGTGCGCGGCGTTTTGCGAGTTGAACTTTATTATTGATGCCCTCAAGGACGCCGTTGGTAATGCGAGACTCCACGAAGTGGACGATGCCTGACCAATGCGATTTGACCGTTTTAACGAAGAACCGCAAGCTCCCCCCGCCGAACCAGTACCAACGCCGGAAGACATCATGCTGTTGCGGGAAATTCGGGATTCTCTGCGGAAGTAGGGGAAATTCCACTTAAACCTTGCGTACTGGCCCAGGATATTGGGCTACTAATAAATCCGTAGTCAGCAAAACAATTCCCTCAACCGTTGCTTGTGCTACCAATATGCGATCAAAAGGATCCTTATGAATCGGTGGCAACCCATCGACAGCAACGGCATGTTCACTATTAATCGCTAATTCGCTATATCCGTTATCAAGCAAACCGCGGCGCAACAGGCGAGGATCGACCAAAAAATCACCACGACCCAATCCGCGCTTAATCGTCACTTCCCACAAACTGGCAGAACTGAACAATAGTTCGTTTTGCGGATCATCCAATAACAAACGCACTGCCGCAGATAGTTGATCAGGCTGCCCTGCCGCCCACAGTAATAAGTGCGTATCCAGTAGCAATTTCATAAACCACCGCTGAATAGTTGTTCAATTTCTTGGCTTCCCATCAGATCAAAATCATCGGGAACAGAAATTTCTCCGTTCAAAAAACCAATTCGACGAGTTTGCCCAGCCATTGGTGTATCCAATGCCGTTACTTTGACGAGAGGTTTGCCAGCCTTGGCAATAATGAATGACTCACCTTTTGCAGCTTGCTCAATAAGGCGAGAAAGATGCGTTTTTGCTTCGTGGATATTGACAGTATGCATAACGGATGCGCCTTGATTAAATCAAAAATAATTAAACTAGACTAATATGGATTAGTTTAATTATTTTTAGGCATATGTCAATGCAAACAATTCAAATTCCCAGCCAAAGAAGAACACCCCGAGGTATGCGCCATCGAAATGGTCTACGCCGAATGCCTGCGCAAGTGCGGCATTGAAACCCAAAGCACGCAATACTTCAATTTGCCAAACGGAATGGCAGCCTTCGCCAGCAAACGCTTCGATCGCCAAGATGGACTACGCGTACCCATGCAGAGCCTCGCCGCATTTACGGGTGCCGATTACCGAATACCAGGGACATTGGATTACGTCAGTTTTTTGCGAGCAACGCAGATCTGCACCAACGATGTGCGACAAATGAAACTAGCCTTCAAACGCGCCATCTTCAACGTTGCATTCCACAACCGTGACGATCATCCCAAGAATTTCGCCTATATGATGGCGCCAGATGGTCAGTGGAGACTGTCACCCGCATACGACGTGACATTCTGCGAAGGGCCCGGTGGATATCATCAGATGGACGTGATGGGAGAAACCTTGGCGATTTCCCGCACGCACATACTGCGGCTTGCCGGAGAAGCTGAAGTGCCACAAGACGTTGCGGGCATGATGATTGACGACATTTGCGAAGTGGCTAGCCAGTTCGCAGTCATTGCCGAAAATATGTATCCCCGGCTGATTACTCGCGATACTTTGCGTACGATCCAAAGCTGGATTGATGAGAATGTGGCGCGGCTGCGGTGACGCCAGTATCGAGAATTCAATGAGAGTGCGGCGAAACCAGTCCAAGTTTTACACCTCACCCAAAAATTTTAAAACTTTTTAAATTTATTGAGCCAAATTTTAGCTCAATTGCGCTAAAATTGAGTACATGAGCACATTAAGCGATGCACTATTCTCCAAATCCACACAAGCCATACTAGGCAATGTCTACACGCGCCCCGAGGGAATTCACCTTCGTGCTCTGATGGCCAACACAGGAATCAGCTCCGCTTCCGCGCAACGAGAATTAGCCAAACTGACAAACGCCAAACTATTAATCAAAGAAACCGTTGGACGAGTAGTGCTTTATAAAGCCAACACGCAATCTCCGATATTTTCTGAGTTGGAGACGATTATTCGCAAGACATTTGGTGTGGCGGATATTGTCAAAACTGCTCTTCTACCGTTTCAAAACCGAATACAAAGAGCCTTCATTTATGGTTCTGTTGCAAAAGGCCAAGACACTGCAACGAGCGACATTGATCTGTTGATACTTGCCAACGATCTTGGTAGCGCAGATCTCTATCCAGAATTAGTTTCGGTTGAGGAAAAAGTTGGCCGCACAATATCCCTTACCGTCTATCGACCAGCAGAATTTCAAAAAAAACTAGACAGCAAAAATCATTTTCTCGTCTCTGTCATGGCGGGCCCAAAAATAGAACTGATCGGAGAGCACGATGAGTATCAAAGAACTTGAAAATCTCGTTAAGGTCGGGCAACTAAAACAGGAAACATCTGCGCAATCTGAAATTGACACGCAGGGGGCCTCGAAAAACCGCCCCAGCCGTGGCATGATGTCAGCACATCAACCTTG
>CAZMPS010000227.1:0-2779 GCA_964568305.1 uncultured Burkholderiaceae bacterium | reverse complement strand
ACCCAACACGCCACCCGGAGCAAGTGGCAATTGCACATGTAGGCTATACATCCGCAAATATTCAATCCCTACACTTCCTAATAACAATAAAGCAAAACCAAACGCACTAATCCAACTCTCATACTTGGATTCACAATCGGATGTATCTTTGCGTGATACTTCGCTTGAGTCTACATCCGTCTCGATACCTGAACTTCCCCCTGATTCATTTTTAAATGATGATGCAGGTAACAATGTCGAATTTAAAGTCAATTGCGTATATCCTCTCCATAAAGTACGCAACAACCATACGCCCCACCACCAAGCTGAAAAACCGAAAATATACAAAAATATATCGGCCAACCAAGCACCCAGGCGTCCGCCAAGGTTGTCAAATTTAGGCATATTGTTGTTATTTGACCAACATGAATCAACCTTACTATATGTTGCTAAAATCAAAATGAAATAAGCAGCAAGTGCTAGCAACACTAACCAACGTGCTTCATGCAAAAGATGCAACAAACGATTATTGGGTAAGGTTGGGGAACGATTAAAGTCGCGGGTATAAGTTTGATTTTTTTTAGGCATAAAGAGGAATAGGGACAAAACATGCTGACATACTGGTGTAAACGCTTCAGTCTATAATCTTACCCAGTTTTCAAGTCTTATTTACAATATTTATCTTATTTGCAACATTTATTATCTAAGATTGTCCATTGACCTCGGTCGCTCAATAATCTCGGATTATATTTACAATATTCTTCCTAACATTTCGCAAAGCGGTTGAATTACGCGACCTGTTCCCAATATTTGTACTAATTTTCGCTATTCCTTCAACATTTATTTCAACATTTATTTCATCAGGTAAAACTCATGTCTAATACCAAACACGCACGCGTACTCATTCTCGGTTCTGGCCCTGCTGGCTATTCTGCTGCCATCTATGCTGCACGAGCTAACTTGCAACCGGTTTTGATTACCGGAGTTGAGCAAGGTGGTCAGTTAATGACTACCACCGATGTAGAAAACTGGCCAGCGGATCCCATGGGCATACAAGGTCCCGAATTGATGCAGCGTTTTTTACAACATGCAGAACGCTTCAATACCGAAATCATTTTCGATCACATTCACACCACCAAACTGAATGAAAAACCTATCCGCCTCATTGGTGATGCGGCTGAATACACCTGCGATGCCTTAATCATCGCAACCGGCGCATCAGCGCAATATCTTGGCTTGCCATCAGAAGAAGCCTTTATGGGCAAAGGCGTGTCAGCATGTGCTACCTGTGATGGTTTCTTTTATCGCAACCAGGAAGTCGCTGTCATTGGTGGTGGTAATACTGCAGTCGAAGAAGCGTTATATCTATCGAATATCGCTAGCAAAGTCACTATCGTGCATCGACGCGACAAGTTCCGTGCCGAAGCGATTTTGATTGATCGTCTGATGGCAAAAGTGGCTGAAGGCAAAATCGTGGTCAAGTTTAACCATGTGTTAGACGAAGTCGTCGGCAACGAAAGCGGTGTGACGGCAGTCAACCTAAAATCGTCAGAAAGTGGCGACATCACGCAAGTACCAGTACATGGCGTCTTTATTGCGATTGGTCATAAACCTAATACCGACATTTTTGCTAACCAGTTGGACATGCATAATGGATACATTAAAACTAAGACCGGCTTGGAAGGGATGGCAACTGCCACCAATATCGCCGGCGTATTTGCAGCGGGCGATGTGCAGGATCATGTGTATCGCCAAGCGATTACCAGTGCTGGTACGGGTTGCATGGCGGCACTAGATGCGCAACGTTATTTAGAAAATATCGAGGCTTAACAAGCAATGCCAAATAAGATAGATGACATGGGTAAAATGGACGACATGAATGCCTCGCAGCAAATTCGTACTGCGCACTCATCCGCTATAGATTCATGTCAGGCAGTACAAGAGTTTCATGCCCAAGTCATGCAAAAAAATATCACGCTCGTGGTATTTTTCTGCTCCAGCCGATACGACCTGGCTGTGCTTGGCCAAGAAATGAACCGCTTGTTCGGCGATATTCCTGTCGTGGGGTGCACCACAGCAGGAGAAATTGGTCCGAATGGATATTGTGAACATAGCCTGTCTGGCGCAAGCTTTGCTAGTGATGCTTGCACTACTGTGACTGGACATATCAAAGATTTGCAGCATTTTGATATCAACAAAGGGCAAGCATTTTCCCAAAACTTGTTACAGCAACTGGAAAGCAAGGCACCCGATGCTAATCCACAAAACAGTTTTGCTTTTTTTCTGATCGATGGTTTATCGGTAAAAGAAGAAATCGCCACTCGGACTTTGCAAAACGCTTTGGGAAAATTTGCTATGTTTGGTGGTTCTGCTGGTGACGATTTGCAATTTAAAAAAACGCATGTTTTTTATGATGGGAAATTTCATTCAGATAGCGCAGTATTGATTTTGATTTCAACTTCTCTTCCTTTTAAATTATTTAAGATTCAACATTTTTTCTCAAAAGATGAAAGACTGGTTGTCACCGAAGCCGATGCGGTAAATCGGATTGTCAAAGAAATCAACGGCTTACCCGCCGCGCCTGAATATGCACGCTTATTGGGTATTGATACGAATGATCTAGATCCTATGCGTTTTGCGACTTCCCCTGTTGTGGTTGTAATTGAAGGTAACGACTATGTGCGCTCGATACAAAAAGTGAATTCTGACGGCAGCTTGACTTTTTATTGCGCCATTGAAGAAGGATTAGTATTGCGCGTGGCAAAAGGTGTGGATTTGATCGCAAGTATGGAAGAAGCTT
>CAZMPS010000226.1:0-2794 GCA_964568305.1 uncultured Burkholderiaceae bacterium | reverse complement strand
CGGTAGGGCTGTGCGTACTTTGTCTCGCGTGTCAGCTATTCCAGGCAACAACTTGATTCTATCGGTCGATATCGAATTACAAAAAGTCATCGAACAAGCTTTTGGGGAGCGACGTGGTGCGTTAGTGGCAATCGAACCATCAACTGGTGATGTCCTGGCATATGTCTCAAAACCCACTTTTGATCCAAACTTATTTGTCGATGGTATTGATCAACAAAGTTGGGACGAATTGAATAACTCACCCGACCGTCCATTAGTAAACCGACCACTGACAGGCACATATCCACCTGGCTCAACTTACAAACCGTTTATGGCACTGGCCGCGCTGGAATTGGGTAAACGCACACCAACCAGTAGTATTTCTGATCCTGGTTTTTATATTTTAGGCAACCACAAATTCCGGGATGACAAGGAAGGTGGACATGGCAATGTGGACATGTATCAATCAATTGTTCAATCCTGCGACACCTATTACTACATCCTGGCAAACGACCTCGGTGTGGATGCAATTCATGACTTTATGAAACCTTTTCGTTTTGGCGAATTAACAGGCATAGATATGGAACACGAAAGACGTGGTCTACTACCCTCCACAACATGGAAACGCAAAGCATATAAAAATCCTGCTATGCAAAAATGGTATGCGGGCGAAACCATTTCACTTGGCATAGGACAAGGTTACAATTCATTCACCCCCTTACAATTAGCACACGCAACCGCCATTCTGGCCAACAATGGGATCATCATGCGTCCCCATCTCGTCAAAATGATCGAAGATCCTGTCACACGCACCAAATCGCTGACCGTACCAAAAGAAAGTGGTCGGATTCCATTAAAACAAGAAAATATCGATATCATTAAACAAGCCATGGTCGGCGTTACCAAAGAAGGCACATCCGCGCGCGTTTTTGCCAACGCTGAATACATCTCCGCAGGAAAAACAGGGACAGCGCAGGTAATTGGCATAAAGAAGAACGAAAAATACAACGCCAAACTGATTGCAGAACACAAACGTGACCACTCGCTTTATACCGCCTTCGCTCCCGTTGATCACCCTCGTATTGCTATCGCTATTATTGTAGAAAATGGTGGCTTCGGTGCAGAAGCCGCTGCGCCAATCGTGAAAAAAGCACTCGATTATTATTTACTGGGAAAGAAACCACCTAGTACCGAGAAAACACCCAAAGCGCCGAAAGAAGATGCCATTTCATTTCAATCAGTCGCCGAAATAAAAGCAGCAGCAGAATCTAACGGCGGCCCCAAAGCCGGTGCTGAATCATGGGGAAATAAAGATTGAGGAAATTAAAAATATACAAATGATTGAACAACCTTCTCTATTACATCGGATCACCCCCTACTTCACTGTCTTTGATGGCGTGCTTTCCTTAATTATTTTTTGCATCTTGTCACTAGGCATCGTGACACTTTACTCTGCAGGTATCAATTTTCCTGGACGAGTAGAAGATCAATTACGTAATATTTTGATTGCTTTTTTTGTGATGTGGATTGCCGCCAACGTACCACCACAAACTCTAATGCGCCTTGCTATTCCGGTATATACGATAGGGGTCGCACTATTACTTTCAGTGGCGGCATTTGGCTTAATTAAAAAAGGAGCCCGTCGCTGGATTAATTTGGGCATCATTATTCAGCCTTCTGAAATCATGAAAATTGCCGCGCCTTTGATGCTAGCCTGGTATTTTCAAAAACATGAAGCCATGCTTCGTTGGCGTACTTTTATTATTGCAGGTTTATTGCTAGCCATTCCAGTAGGATTAATCGCCCGTCAACCTGATTTAGGCACGGCTCTCCTCGTCGCAGCAGCAGGGTTTTATGTCATTTTTTTAGCCGGTTTATCCTGGAAAATACTGGCGGGTCTGGGCATCACTACTATTGCCAGCCTTCCTCTTGTCTGGTCAATGTTGCATGACTATCAGCGTGAACGCGTGATGACATTGATTGATCCTTCGTCCGATCCTTTGGGTAAAGGTTTTCATATTATTCAATCCACGATTGCCGTAGGCTCTGGTGGCCTGACTGGTAAAGGCTGGTTAAAAGGGACGCAAACGCATTTAGAATTCATTCCGGAACGTACCACCGATTTTATTTTTGCAGTATTTTCAGAAGAGTTCGGATTGATAGGCAATATCGTATTAATGGTGCTGTATTTACTGTTGATTGGGCGCGGCTTAATGATTGCTGCTAACGCACCAACCTTCTTTACCCGTTTATTAGCGGGTGCGATTACGCTGATCTTTTTTACCTATGCCTTCGTCAATATGGGCATGGTCAGCGGCATTTTACCTGTGGTAGGAGTACCGCTACCGTTCATGAGTTACGGTGGCACAGCATTGGTTACACTCGGCTTAGGTGCAGGTATCTTGATGAGCATACAACGCCATCGGCAGTTAGTACAAAGCTAAATAGAAAGCTAAATACAAAGTTGATACATTCTTTATCTCTATCATCATCATGATTTCTTACACCGCAAAATCAGAATCAAAATCAGAACCCATGACAGCGATAAAAATTACAAATGCTACAAATGCTACAAATGCTACAAACATTGCCATACCATTATTCATGGGCATCTTCCTGACGGCTTGTAGCACAGTTTCCCATCAACCCTCTTCGCTAGCACCAGTTGTTACCTCCCAAACAGCAAAACCTGTCACATCTTCCTTCATTCCACGTGATTTATCAGTACCAGTGTTGCCACCGGCCAATTCTGGTCGTGGTGGTTATTACCTAGATGACGGACCAGGAGACAACCCACCAGAAGGATTGTTATCCG
>CAZMPS010000225.1:0-2813 GCA_964568305.1 uncultured Burkholderiaceae bacterium | reverse complement strand
GCATACGAAGCATTATTGACCGGGGAAGTCATCGTAATTGTCGCACCGACAGTAAAAGAAACTGTGGATGATGTCGTGTTAGTACCACGAATTTTTGCCACCACCGTATTACTTCCTCCCACTCCAACACTAGCTAACGACGTCGTACTGCAAGAGGTAGCAGGCGCAACGATCGAACAACTGCTCCATACACTGGTTTCATTATTTTTATAAAAATCAATCGTAATGCCCGATGTATTGCTGCTCGCGGCCAAAGAAATTGTATCAGTGGGAGAATACGATGCACCCAAGGTAGGCGAAGTAATCGATACTGTAGGAACAATTGGCGCAGTGATAGTAAAGGCAACAGGGGTCGCAACTACCGTTGTGCCTCTTGCCTTAGCTTGCAAGCTATAACTGCCAGCAGAAAGAACATTGCTAGGAACAGTATAAGTACAAGAATTAGCCGGGGGAGCTGCAATCGTACAAACAACCCACGCACTAGTTTCATTATTTTTGTAAAAATCAATAATTCCATTCGGAATATTGCTAGTGGCCGTCAATGGAAAGCTGGTTGTTGTGAGATAGGACGCATTATTAGTTGGCGCACTAACAGACAGTGTCGCTGGAATAGCATTGACGGTAATAGGAATCGCAGCCGAAGTTGCGTCATTGGTGTACTGGGTGGATATAGTCGATTTTATACTGTGAGTTCCCACCTCCGCATTCCAGAGGACAGAACAAGAAACACCATTACTAGAAGTACAAGTAGCGACTTCCGTATTCGCAGCATTTTTGAAGGAAGCTTTAAAAGTTGAAATTGAATTTGCTCCGCAAGCCTTCACACCACTTGCAGTAGCAGTTAACGTGACGCTGGTTTTTGGCGAGTAATTATCACTAGTGGTCGCAGTGGTAGTCGCTGTTAATGTAGGACTACATGTGCACATTCCAGTGTCGCTATTGTAAGTATAGCCAGGCGTAGCACAAACATTCTTCGCTTCATATTTTACAGAACGGGTATAAGAATTTTTCGGATAATCCCACGTACCTCTAAACCAACAAATGACATCACCACTACCATTAGCAGAATAACCATCTCTACAAGAATCACACCTTGTCGCTACATGGCCTCCTATAACAGGACCATACCATTTCGTCGTGCATTTGCGTGTATAACTTTTACTCCCATTATAAGTACATGTAGCAACACCAGATGATGAATAACCGCTACGACAATTTTCATAACAAATATCGCCATCATTCCCCATTAAACTAGGACAAGAATAACCATCTCGTGGATTCTTAAGACACTGCCATCTATTATCGGGAACACTCTTGGTATCAGGGGGGCAAGTCGGATTTTGTGGAGAAAAGTCCTCTGCGTAGGATAAGTTGAGTTGACTTAAACCCAGCGTAAAAATAAACAATAAATACTTAAAAAAATTTTTCATCACCTTCTCCATTTATAAAGTTTACCAATCTTTCAACATTAGTTTTTTGATAAACCATAGTTTTGAAATAATTAATTACTCAGTAACAACTGATTAATCGTAAATGATTTCAATAGAAAAACATATCAAAAAAATATATTTTTAATTTCATGGAACCTAATGCTTTTTTTGGTCACAAAGTAAATGTAGCAAACGTAGTAAATGTGCAATGAACGTTTTAGGAGCCAGTTATGAATGAGCATGAAGTTCAAAAGTCTGTTAAACGATCGCAAAAGACTATCGAACAAGCCAATCAACTATTGGGAAAAGCTAGCTTGATGTTAGCTAACGAACAAAAAATGTATGCGGCAGCAGGTTTTACTCCCGAAAGCTTGCAAGCATTTATGCGCGCCTCTCTTCCACCAGAAGTGGTACGCCATGCTGACGAACTTGCACGAGAAGATCACCGTCACTCGACCAACCAAAACGATCAAAAGGATCAAACGACAAAACCAACAGTATCACGCACCAATCGTAAATTACCAACCAACTTTATTTAATTTGTAATTAAAATTAATTCAACACTAAAGGAAACTATCATGGCCGTAACCACTATAGATCTTAATGCTGGCACAATAGTCTTAGGAGACGATGCCAATACTCGAATTGCCAACGTAACAGCACAGGCAAAAAACAATCTTGCGGCAGCAATGTGGTCTGTCATGACATCTCGCTCGGAAGGATTGAGTTCTCAAATCTCTACTTTAATGACTGCCATCGCCACCAGAAATGAACAAATGAAGGCATACAATGATCAAATTGCCAGTTACACAGCTTTAAAAAATAATGACGCCAACAACAATGCAAAACAAGATGCAGAGATCGCAAAATGTAAATCTGCACTCGATTCACTCAACAGCACACAACAACTAGACATGGTCAAACTACAAGACATGATGAGTAAAACTGGTGAAACCACATCACTGTTGTCATCAGTATTGAAATTGATCGCAGATCAAAATCAAGGTGTTGTACAAAAAATGTAATCAATCCATGCAGATTATGCCACTACTGAATCACTTTACATGTTGTACAGCAGTGGCATGACTTGTAGTTGATACTCAAGAGATGAGACAAAAATGAGCCAACACATCGATTCTAAAATTAGCCTTGATGTACTAAAACAAGCGATTGAACAACTTGGCGAAACATCACAGCCAACGCGTGTATTTTCAGAACAAGAACAAGAAGCCCTGTACACATTAGCTTATCGGCACTATCAGATGAGGCAGCATCTAGATGCGTTGAAAATGTTTTGGCTCTTGATTAACCAAGATATCAGCAATGCCAAGTATTACAAAGCGGTAGGCTCGTGCCTAATGATGCTGAAGCAATATAAAGAAG
>CAZMPS010000224.1:0-2833 GCA_964568305.1 uncultured Burkholderiaceae bacterium | reverse complement strand
CGATGTATCAGATGTGTCAGTACAAGCTTCATAAGGTGAAAGAATAGGAAATCCATCTAATGCGTAACCTAAAACAACTCCAGGTGTCTTAGCTGGTAGGAAGGTTGATGTTCCTCCTAAAGTATTTTGATTAAAGAAACATTCTGGGAAAGAATGGAAATGGTACGTATCAACGTGACCACCGCAGTAATTTAACAAGCCATTCAGGAAAGGATCAGCATAATTATCTGTTGGAGATTCCACTGGGCCATAAATTTGCACGCCATTAATCAAAACAGCAATTGGACCCAATACATTTTTAAGGCTGGTAGTAGTACTAGCTAATGTTGGATTTTGAGGAAACTTCCAAGTCACATTATTTACTTTAAATGCTACATCAGTACCATTTTTACCAGTTCCAATCGAGTCAAAATTGGGAACACCGTTGCTCACAACACTAACAACCCCATTACTACAAGTTACTTTTACACTAGGCTTAAGGTTGGAATTACTATCCCAGTTAGTTTTACCATCCAAATTTTTATCAATGTAATTTGTTTTGAGACTGACATCAGGAAAATTACCAGCCTGAGCACAAGTGACAGTGTTTGTCGTCGTAGTGACAGTCGTCGCTGTTGTCGCTACTTCTGTAGAAGTTGTCGTTGTTTTGGGTGCAACAAGATTAACAGTGGGTAAAGTCGAACCGGAAGCCAAAAAATTATTGCCCAAGCTTGAAGGAGTAGCAACGATACTATTAATTTTATTCACAACCTGTGTGTACTCACTACCAGAAATTGGAAGACTAGGAGATGCCACAGAATTAGTCGCAGAAGTTGCTAATCCCTTGGCCTGCGTTAACGCAGTACCAGTAGAACTTTTTGCAAGTTCTGCAAGAACTAAACCATACTTAACATCTGTACCAGAACCAGATAATTTTTTGTTCGTAGAAGAAACCGCTTTTGGTGCAGACAAAATATTAATCTCATCTGCAGGAATACCTACTGCTAACTGTGCCTTAGCTACCGCATTTGTTATGTTTGTATTGATAGTATCGGTAGTATTACCAGTGATGACACCATTAGTAGATACACCAGCAAACGCAGCAGCCATATTAGTAAGCGCTGTTACGCCGTAATTAGCTCCCGTTGTTACTGCAGAACTAGGTATCACTGATAACAAGGTATCTGTACTACCAAAAGGGAGGTTAGTTTCAGATTTTTCATCAAAATACGTAACTCCAGTACCACCGCTTACAGCTAAAGTCATTGGGCCTGAATAAGTACCTAAATTAAGCGTGGCCGAACCAGTCGTGTCTGTCTTAGAGCTAGTAATAGTAGAACCATCTGGTTTCATTGCTTTCACTGTAGCACCACTACTAAGAGCACCCAATGCAGGCGTTACTGTGACAATGTTTTGACTATCACTTGTACTATTTACAACATTGCTACTGATGCCACCTCCCCCCCCGCAAGCAACAATACCCGAGATAGTACTAGTAATCGCCAAATATTTAAAAACTGCCGTTAATTTTAATGATGGTTTAGTTTCCATTATTTCATCTTTCCAATAGAAAGTTTTCATATAAGTTTCCAACGAAAAATTATACCTTCAACCACAATCAATAAAATAATAGTTAAAAAAATAATTATTTATATTTCCCTCAAAAAATAAATCTAAGAGGACCTGAAAAAATTATGATTTTTTTGTGGATAACCTAATGAATATCTATAGGATGAATTATGGATAAACCTAACAAATATCCACGCAGTCTTTTTTATACAGAATGTATTCAATAAAAATACAAGGGTTATTCAGACTTTATTATTTTATTAACCAATTGATTAATAAACATATTTTAATGTTATCCACATAAAATAAATTACTTATTATTACTATTATCTATATATAAACAAATTAAATAAATAAAATGCGTACATTCTCAGTTTTTTAATCGATTATCGACAACTTTTTAGAATATTAGAATATATTCTTATTTATAGATAACACTCACCATCTAATTATAAAAATTTAACCAAATTTAGAATAAAAAATTCCTAATTAATTTAATAGTAATCTAATGCAAATTTTTAATATTAACTCGATTATTACATAAACAATGAATGCTCATGTTTCACGTGAAACATAAAAACGTAATTAAAAAGACTTTATAATCTAACCTTTATGATTTTGTCGTGTAAAGTAGATTATGTTATTTCCTACAGAATTTGATGTTATTGTGGTTGGTGGTGGACATGCCGGCACAGAGGCTGCACTTGCAAGCGCACGTATGGGGCAAAAAACTTTATTACTGACTCATAATATTGAGACACTTGGTCAAATGTCTTGTAATCCTTCTATTGGTGGGATAGGTAAGGGGCATTTGGTGAAAGAGGTTGATGCAATGGGTGGGGTCATGGCGTTGGCGACTGATGAGGCTGGAATACAGTTTCGTATTTTAAATAATTCAAAAGGCCCAGCAGTACGCGCTACACGTGCTCAAGCTGATCGTATTTTGTATAAACAAGCTATTCGTTCTCGTTTGGAGAATCAGAAAAATCTTTGGTTATTCCAGCAAGCAGTCGATGATTTAATGATTGTTGGTGATCGTGTAGTAGGTGCTGTTACTCAAATCGGCATACAGTTTTGTAGTCGTGCGGTAGTGTTGACTGCGGGGACTTTCTTGGATGGTAAAATTCATGTTGGCTTAAATCACTATTCTGCTGGGCGGGCTGGTGATCCACCAGCGATTTCTTTGTCGACTCGATTAAAGGAATTGAATTTACCCCAAGGGCGGTTGAAAACTGGTACGCCGCCACGTATTGATGGACGTACTATTGACTTTTCAGTCATGGAA
>CAZMPS010000223.1:0-2903 GCA_964568305.1 uncultured Burkholderiaceae bacterium | reverse complement strand
GCTTGTATCAATCATTATCTTTTTACAAACTATATAAACTGTCATACAACTATCAACACGCTAAAACCTAGTATCCATGCGGCTTTGTGGACTGTTTATATAGTTTTGATAGTTACTTTCCATTTTTTAAAAAATACTTACTTCGTTTTTCTTGGCACAATTCCGACTCACGCGCGCACGCGCACATGGAGCGGAAAACAAACTATCAAACGGTATAAACAGTCCACAAAGCCGCTCTGGTGCTTGTTTTCCGCGTGTTGATAGTAGTCTGACCGTATGGATAGTTTCATTCATTTTCAGGCTCATACACGTTGCGATATTTGCGCAAATAGCCCTCAAAAAGCTCAGAACCATCCGCTGCCCACGTTGCACGATCTTTATCGTCCGGCTGCTTACCAACCAAATACACGGTGCGCTGCTTGATTTCTTCGCCCATTGGATATTTAACCGGGGCAGAACGCACCTCACCAAACGCCACCCGCCCTATCGTTCGGCCAAACATGGTTTGCGTGGCGGGGAATCGCTCCCCGTTCAGGTGCGACCAACGGCAAAATGCCTGGTATAGCTGCATGGCAGAGCAACAGACAAACGGAAGGGGCAGGAAACCGCCAGACCATTCGCGATAGAACCGCTCAGCCGGCGCCAAACCAAGGCTAATTAGGTTTTTCTTGGCCTCGCTCATCAACGGCTTCGTGTGCTCGTTAAAATCGCCAAGGGGGAAATTCAGCAGGAAGTCATAAAACGCCTCAATGCCACCGTCATAAATCTGCTCGGCAACCTCTCGATAAAAGGCCTCTTCTTTTTTGGGTGGCGTCCAAATCACCTGATATCGTCGGTCGGTTTTATCCAGCGCCAACGGCTGCAACTCGTTCGACAAAAATACAAAATTCATGTGATTGGCTTCATCACGTTCAGACAACCCCTTTGGGTTAATCCGAATGCTGCCCCCCGTCACCATGTGTTTAATCTTGCCTTTCAGCTGGCGCAATTCGGTGCGCGTCACCACTTCATCGGCAACCATAAAAAGTTTGCGTGAGGCCCATTCGTTAAACGCGGATTCAATCTGCGCATTACCAATCACAGCACCATATTCACCGTATATTTTCTGGACGCAATCCTCAAAAAAAAGATTCTTCCCCGAACCTTCGTCACCATGAATGATGATTGACGTACGCATCTTAGCGCCCGGATATTGCAGCGGATACGCCAGCCAGCTAATCACCCACGTCATGACTTCTTCATTGTCATCACAAAGATGTGCCAACAAATCAACGATCTTGTTACACGCCCCTTTTTTCGGCACCACTTTGAATCCGTCAAACAAATTCACATTGGCATCAGGATCAGCACGCATAGTCGGATCAAACACCACATTTTCTTTATTCACCATGCGACGGCATGGATTATTCAGCCAAAATTTCACAGCATCAGAACCATACGCCAAGCGCAAATGGTTGACCTTGAGAATCATTCTATTCACGTCATCCCAGCACGTGTCATCGCCATAAATCAACACAAAATGATCAAGCAAATGCTGGACAGCATCCCAATGCTCTTTTCCGTATTCTTTTCTGGATTTCGACTTCTTCCCCCCTCCCCCTTGCACAGCAGCATCGGCAGCCGTATTTGCCATGGGATTTGCTGTTGCGCTTTCTGCTTCAGAGGGAACGGGAGAGAGGACATCATCGCCTTCAATCCATGGGGGAACGGGGGAAATATCTTGATCAATTGAATCAAGTGACGCTTCAGATGTGATTGCCGCATTCGCAAGCGCTGCTTCTATCTGCGCAGTGACAGCTTCCAACGACTCAGCCACATGCAAATCGTTAAAGTCCGTCAAACAAGGCAGAGACTCATCTTTCTTTGATGCCCGACGTGGAACACTAAACGAAGGCAACACCACAATCGCGTTGCCGATAGAATTAGCCGCCGCTGTAGCTTTTGCGTAACCAGCACCACCAGTCAAATAATCATCATCAGCAAAAAATATAATCCGACTTTTCGGGTATTTTTTACGCAATATTTGCGCGGCATGAGGCATATTGCCAGCATCGATAGCCATATAAACGGCAAAGCGTCGACCAGTGGCCATGCGCACTGATAGCCCGGTCGCATAGCCCTCACAAATGCCGATATCATCACCATCAACAGGCGCATTACCGAGGCAACATGCAGCACCATGCTTATCCATTCCGCCGCTGTTTTTCTTGGAACCATCGGCAAAAATAGCTTGCTTACCAACAATGCTAGGCGGCTCAAAATCATAACGATAAAACGGCACGATCAATCCGCCGTCAGCAATATATCGGCAAGACTCAGCATCAACTTTTTTACGAATTAAATAGGGCGAGTCGCCATCCCGCGCGGCAATCCGCCACTGGACACCAGCACGTTTGGAAGCGGCTTTAGCACGCTCAAGCCGCTCTATCTCCGCTTTGGCATCACGCTCTTTACGTTCACGCTGACGCTTGGCCAACTCTTCTGGCGACACTTCGAGCTCAGATTGATCAAAAACAAAACCGAGTGGCTTAGCCTCCGAAAACAACGTGCCAATGCCAACCTTGCCGCCACTTTTAAATGATTTCCACGAAGCCTTGCACGCTTTGACATCGAAATTGCTAGCAACGCTTGACCACTCTTCCCAGGCGTCATACGCAGCATCGCCAAACTCAGACTTGAGCGCCATACCCATACGCACCCAGGTATCACGCTCATCCGGAGCAATATACGCCAGCGCCCGCCGTGCCGTTTCTAAACTGGCACCGATCATATTTTCGACCTACGCACATTACCAATCAACGAAGGACAATCTAGCAACTCATGCATGCCAGGCCTTTGCGGCCCACCCGCCATTAGCCTTGAAAATGACGATACGCTCATCGGCTTAAACGGCGTCGCTGTAC
>CAZMPS010000222.1:0-2905 GCA_964568305.1 uncultured Burkholderiaceae bacterium | reverse complement strand
TTGTGCATCAGCGACTTTTTGATACGCCAACACTTGTGCCTGCGCGACATACAAACTCATGGGGCGAGCTGGCATCAGCGTACGCAATGTCTGTATGATTTGCTGCGCCTGATCATTCGTTTCCTGTTCTGACAAAATGGGCACCCCCATTCCCTCATGATCTGACCAACGCAGAGTCAAATCTATGCCCTTACTTTGCTCAACAAGCACAGCAGAGACACAACCTGCTTGATAAGGCAAACACAATTGTGCCGGCAAAACCGCGATATTCCGAGCACCAAGTTCGCGCAACTGATTCATCAGCGACATCAACCAAGATTGCTGTACTACGGCAACGCTACGCAACTCGCTCCCTGTTTTTTTGACTTGCATTGCAGCATCAATCGGCGTGATAACACATTCGGCAGGATCGACAATTAATTGTTCCTCGATCAGATTGGGCCAGGCAGCTTTTAATTTAGCTGCAGAAAGTGGTGGCACTTTTACCTGCAATAAAGTCACATCACTCGCCGCCAACACCACCACAACACGCTGCGCCAATTCCACCATATCAGCCATTTGGGATAAACCAGCGACACCTTCACGTTCAATTGCACCAGTAGAAGAAGCCAGAGCAAATGAACAAACTGGTATAGAACCAGGTACTGCATTAGCTAAATTGGCTCTGGAATAATAGCGAATATAAAGTGTACTCAATCGTTTCTCTCAATATCACTATATTGTTTTACATAATTTTGCATACTGATTTGCATATCTACTCTTCTCGTATCCATTTCACTAACGTATTAAAACCGGCGCCAGGTCGTGCCAGTAAGGCGCGCATTTCTAATGTCGCGCGATTCAATCGCACTTTGCCATTGACTATAAAATAATGCGTATCCGTTGATATTTTATAATCGGCAGTACCAGTACCAGTGCCTGACATGTGTTTATTAGGCATACGTGACACAAAATCACTTACATCTTTAAACGTTAAACGCTCACGATCAGTCACCATCAACCTCGCATCGGTTAGTGACAAGTTGGGAATTCTTGCTGCCAACACGACAGCAGAAGCCGTATTAACGTTCACATTCGTTTGTTCAGGCAAGAAAATTACATAATCTTTCAATCTACGTAATATTTCGCCAGAAAATCCCGGTACGGCCAGCAAGTCTTCATTGTGTATAAAAAGAAACGATACAGAATTAGGAGTGACATTACTCTTCCCATCGGCACTTGTCGTAGTCCGTTTTATCGATGCCGCCATCTTATCCGCTGTAGCTTGTGCCAATTCCGGTGCCAAATTCAAGCTCTTCAACAAACGTGCAAAAACGGCAACTTCGACTGGATTCGGCAAATTATTACTTAACAAATTGCGCAAGTTATACATTCCTTGCGCATCAACGATACGGCCAATCAAAACTGCATCAGTTTGATCAGAATCAGAACGACTATTTTCAACATATTGATCCAAACGCGTCTCAGACAATTCAATCGCCCAAGGTTCGTCTAACGTATCAACCGAACTGTGTTTAGCATCTTCTTGCAAAATCAAACGTGCCCAGTCCAACGCGCCTCGTAAAATCCATTGGGTTTGTAGTTGTAAACGCTGGTTCTCTATCGAACGCACTTGCACCTGTTGCTGCCAAAATAAACTCGCAACCAAAGTCATCGCTAAAGCAGTCAGTAATAAAGCAGTAATCACCGCCACACCACGCTGATGTTGATACCGAGGTCGATGCTTTACGTTTAAGCAATGTGTATTCACATCGAACCTAACAAAAATACTTTGAGCAAGGTGGTTTCCGTATCACGCAATTGCAAACGTACTTCCAAGCCAGTGGCATTACGCACTTGATCCAACATCGTGTCGTCTATTGGGAATTGCCAACCATCCTTCCCTGCCCAGAATCGCATTTCCATACTGGTGATACCTGACTGCAAAACAACTGACTGCCCAACCTTATCATCAGTATTATTAGTAGCGGCTTGCAATAACCCATCCAACACTAAAAAATCACGTGTTGCCCCCAATTCAGTCCTCAGTAACTGCTCATTTTTGATACGGTAAGTAACAATTTGCAGCTGTGAAGGTTGATTATCGACAAAAATCGTTCTGGTCAAAATCAACTTATTTTGTTGCACCCTAATTCTAGGGCGCCCGTCCATTTGATCTTGAGCGGCGATGTGATCACAGTCACTCTGTAGCTGAGCAAACGCAAGCTGCATGCCACGCGTTTGATCCAAATTAGTCGTCAGACCAATACGCGCTCGCACAATGCTATCTAATCCACGCCAGCCTAACACAGCAATAATTGCCAAAATACTGATCGCCACCAACAGCTCAATCAGAGTAAATCCTGCTCTATTTGTACGATTGATTGATGGTCTAGGCATATTTTAGGTTTAAGCATCCGGCACTATTTGTACCAATTTGACAATACGCCTAGCCATATTTTGCGCATTGAATACGCTGACTTCCACACGACGAAAATGCGGATTGGGAGAGGCAAGTACTTCCTCTTCACACAACAAATGCAAATCTCCCTGCGGACAATCGAATGTTCGCTTACCAAATGGTGGAAATTCTTTTGCCAAACGGATTTCCACCAATCGATTTTCTGCCGACCAGGTTGCCATCATCACACTACGCAAGGCATCACTATTCTGAGTCAAACTAGCTACTGCACGCAAACTAGCTCCCAATGAAGTACCAACAATCAATAAAGCAACCAATACCTCAAGCAAGGTAAAACCTTGATTAAGCAACCTTCTTTGCTTTTTCAGTTGTGATCTTAGTGAATGTATTGCGGACATTTTGAATATGATTAATTTATTATTAATGCACTACAAAATGCCCAACACCATCAGCATGAATATTGATCTGAATACCATTCGTACCATCTACCATCAAAGTCAATAC
>CAZMPS010000221.1:0-3018 GCA_964568305.1 uncultured Burkholderiaceae bacterium | reverse complement strand
AATTGAGAAAGAGTGTGTACCGCTGTATGACAAATTAGCGAGGTTAGCAGCAGTCAGTGTGGTAATTGCTGAAGAAGCAGTGCTGGTGTCGTTATCAGACAACGTGAAAGAAGTTGCTGACACAGTAAGACTGCCAATTGTCAACGCACCAGTACCAGTAATTGCCAAGTTCGTCAATGCAGAATCAGTCAAGGCAGTAATCGTGTGCGCACCACCACCAACAGTCGCATCAGTCACAACGTTGAGGGTACCGATACCATTAGCGGCCGCATCTTTCAAAGTCACCGCTGCTGTGGTGTAACCCACTGTTCCGGTACCACTGGTAGCGGAAGCACCAGTCAACGTCAAGTTAACGGTATCGCTTGCGCCGTTTGTATCAGAAGTTTGGTAGGTTACTGTAGCACCGGACGTTACGATTTCCAGCGTAGTTCCTACTGTGACATTACTAAAAGTAGTCGTTGCCGCATTAGCTTGAACTTTAGTAAATGCGGAACCACCGATCAAACTCATGTCGATAGTACCACCAGCGGTTGTAGACAAAACTTCAAAACCAGTGACGTTAGTACCAGTATTAGCAGACGTAAACGTTGAACCAGTAGCAGCCAGAACCAAGGTATCTGTACCAGCACCGCCTGTGATGGTTTTGGTTGCATCAGCGGAAATGGTGACTTTGTCATTGCCTGTACCACCGGTGTAAGCCTGAGTTGTGGAAGTCAATACCACAGTATTATTAGCCGTAGTATTAGCTGCGGTGAATGAAGTCACGCCAGTACCAACCAATGTACCGCTATAACCAGCAGCGCCTGACACAGTGATCGACGTCAACGCTGTATTGACGCTTGTCAATGACAACACACCAGTACCAGAAATTGCCAATGTTTTCAAAGCAGTATCAGAGAAACTAGCCAACTTGGTATTGGCTGTCAACACAGCATTAACCGTTGTAAATTTATTGTTACTGTCAGTAATAGCGCCCAAAGAACCACCACCCAAGTTCAAAGTCAACGCAGTCACTGTTGGCGTGGTCAAGCCATCAGTCAAAGCAAGAGTACCCGTGATATTCGTTGAACCTGCTGAACCAGTAGTATCCACACCAGTGCCAGACAAAGTCAGGGTTGCAAGTTTGTTGGAAGAAATAGTGGAGTTGCCATAGTTTTGCAAGGTAACCGATGTAATGGTAGCAGCTGTAGTGGTGCTGCCCGCATTAGCATCCGAAATAGTTACAGCGCCAGCAGCGTTACCTTTCAGACCAGTATAGGCATTATTGGTATTAGCAGTTCCACTATTTACTGTTGCTGTTCCCGTAACGTTACCACTTTGCACAACCGTTACAGAGGTAGTACTGGAATTCCCTGTTACTGTGACCGCGCCTTGATTTGCACTTTCACCAATTGACAAACCTGCACCACTGTTAAGACTGGTAACCGATATCGTGGTACCGCCAGTTACGGCAATCGCACCACCAGTCACACCACTTGCCATAGCTTGCGCAGTAGAAGAAACAGTGACGGCACCTGCAGCAGCTGTGGTACCACCGATTGTGATCGTACCACCACTTGTTTTAACGCCAGTTGCTGTCACAGACACTGTCGAACCACCATTAACAGTGATAGCACTCGCGGATTGTGAAGTATTTGTTACTGCAACCGCTGTACCAGAACCAGCAGTTACTGTGTCAGCAGCGCCAGTGTTTGAAACGTTCAACGCAGTTACGCCAGACCAGTTGGATGCAGTTGTGTCAACTGTAACAGCAGCACCACCAGTGATATTAACCGTTTCAATATTGGATACTTTAGCGCCAGTAGGAACAGTAAATGCAGCTGTTGAAACAACGCTCAATGTATCGTTACCAGCACCACCATCAATGTTATCAAGAGTGGTGAACGTGCTATCCGCTGCATTGAATGTGTCATTTTTAGACGTACCAGTAAACGTATCTGAGCTTGTTGTCAACGTGAATGTTGAACCAGCAGCAGCATTGGTTGTGTAGGTTGTGACCAAACCGGACACAGTGCTTGTTACTGTTGTTTGATAAGCAGTGGTATCCGTTGTGTTACTTACGCTGGACAACATAGTGCGTGCTGTTGCAGCAGCAGTATTACCGTCGTAGGACAAAATTTCTGTCGTGGTATCTAACGCTGCTGTGAAGTTGGTCGCAACAGTAATTTTGTTTGTAACAGTTGCAGCATCAATCAAACCTTGAGCAGTTGTATTGGCCAAAGCACCTGCCATGATGGAGAGCGCAGCCTTGCCTTTGGACAAGGTACCGTTATCGATCGCATTGGACCAGAATGTCAAACCAGATACATCAGCATCACGACCCAATACGTTTTGATAAATCGCGTTAACAAAGCTAATTGTGCTGCCTGAACCGTACAAAGCTGTTGATTCTGTGCTGGAACCAAAACTATCTACCAATGATTTAACTACTGAATTGGTGCTGTAAGCTGCTTCCAAAGCCGCGATTGTGGTTGGTGCACCGGCGCTATTCAAAGAGTTAGCGTAGTTAGATGCGCCAGTAACATCGGCTGGGCGGCCAAAGTAAGCGACATAAAGCTGTTGTACTACGTTGCTGTAATCTGCTGCTGCCATATTAAATATTCCTTATAGTAATTTGTGGTTTAAACCAGTTTAGCCTGCGACTCAGGGCAAACAGCGCTGTTATGACCACTGAGTGCTTTTTTGCAGACCCTGGATTATATTGCGAAAGGCAATCCTAACTTATGTGACGAGAATCACAATTAAGATGTTTTTTGTTGTTTTTAAATATAAACATCCATCCCTTGCTGAAAAATATGTATTTTTAATAAGCAAACACAATATCTTTCAGAAGCTTAATAAGAAATTACTCAGAGACAAGCTTTCTTATCCTATCTACTCCAACGCGTAGCGCCAAAAGCGCTCACTGCGGGAGCATCAAGACTTTTAAAAAGATAAGCGGCCTCCTTTGCATTTGCACCACCAAGATAGCCGCTAACCGTAGCATTGCTGCCTTTGAGACTACTGAATAGCTCTCCT
>CAZMPS010000220.1:0-3020 GCA_964568305.1 uncultured Burkholderiaceae bacterium | reverse complement strand
TAAATACCAAGGGTCTTGACCCTCATCAACAATGTCTCTTGCCTCTACCAAGAAGAAGTACGATTACGAGGTCAAGCGTCTTGAGGTTCAAAGAAAGTCTCTTCCATGTTTTGCGGATGGAGAAGACCAAGTGTTCTTTGAAATACCTTCTGTTCTGGTGCAACTCAGTGGTCAAGAATGTTGGTTGTACGATGGTATCTCCTGCTATCAACTCATCTATGGCCAAGAGAAAAGAGACTATGCAAGAAGAAAATTCAATGATATAATTGTGCAGTCCCTAAAGGTCAAAATTGAGTAAGGGGACTTCTTCGTCCGGTTGATTCTTGTAGGTCCCAATCGCAACTCAGCAAATTCATTACTCTTGAGACTTTTGTTGAGATGGTGTTAGCCGCGCAATCAAAGAAGGCCAAGAAATTCCGGAAAGATTCTGTTAAATTAGTCTTGGGTACTAACATTTGAATTAATTCTAATTTGCAGGCGTTATGGGAGGCAAACGAGAGCAAATTAACAGCTTGATGGGTCGTTTTGAGGAGGCGCGTGACCAATTGCCAGACGGAAACTTTTTTGCTCAAGCCGGTCACGAGGCAGACCGTTTGAATGCAGATAGTGACTTAACGTCTTCAATGGCAGGCCTTTCGATTGATCGCCAGCAAGAGCGTTTGGATGGTATTGAAACATATAAAGCAAAGGCCAAAGTGATTGATGAAGTAAGTCACGAACCAAATGCAATTCATATTTAGAAGAAAACCAAAGTGTCGCGCGATGGCTTGAACACCCGAATTGATTTGAGCAACTGCATCAATAGTGTGCTGATACCTTTCCCAGAAGGCGTACATTGGACGCGGCAGTACAAGATGCAAAACAACCTGTCGCCCAAGATGTCAATGCCGTAAGTTCATTTGGCTTGACCATATGACAATAGTGAACATTATGGCCCAATAAGAAGTGTGCTTCGCAAAATTGCAGAAAACGAACAAATGATTCTGTTGGCTCAAGGCAGAACAAATGCAGAAATAATGGAAAGAACAGAGCAACTATTCAAGCCTTTGGTTGACAGTCAATCGATCAAGAATGAACCCATAATGGACTCAGACACAGCCAAGAAGCTCAAGAAGGAATTGGACAGAATGAGACAACAAGGGCTTATTGAAGCAAGACCCATACAAACTATCACAAGTGTTACTACCACAACTACTACAACCGTCAATTTTGATCCAAGCGGAGTCGAAGTACTTATCAATAAACTGCGGAGTTTGAAGCCTTATTGAATTTAACCGCCAAGCAATTATTTTAATGTGTTCCATAATAACATGTCTACAAGCAAGAATCGTCGTATTGATATCATCATCGTTGTTGTAATATTGGTTCTAGTTCTTTGGCTAATTCTGTCAACTCCAAAGTCTTCAGCCTCGCCTATTGAACAAAAGCAGGAGTCAAATGAAGTTTTATTACCAGCACCAGCATCATCAAGTGCACCATCTATGGAACAACCACAACAGACAACAAGAGATTATGTATTTTATCAAGGTCTCGATTCTGGTGGTAATGATATACGTCAAGATGAATCACAGGACAATATTGAAGAGTTGAAGAAGCAATGCGATAAGGAACCAAAATGCATTGGCTTCAATACAAATGGTTGGCTCAAGCAACTTTTGAATCCATTTAGTAAATGGGTGAAATGGACTGATGAACCAAACAAAGGCTTTTATCGACTAAAAACATCTGCAATTCCAGAAGAACCATATTCCAAGAACTGTAAGTATCAAGCCGCCAATGGACTTACATGGTCATCGTTTGGTTATAACAATACTGAAATTGCTAAAATTGATGCCATAGCTGCAACCGAGAAAGCAAAGTACTGCGAAATTGGAGGGAACTGTTTCGATCCAACCACTGGCGGAGCCTGGTGTTTTAAACCAGAGAATGGATATGCAACTAACGAATACGTCAAGACAGTCAATGGTGGTATTTGGGCTGCTGATAAATTTACTTGCGATGGTGCTGTTGGAAGAAATGTAACCGGCAATAACAATGATTATGCAAATTACTGTATCTTCAATACTCAAACAGATGCTCAAACGTATTGCAATAGTGATGCTCAATGCAAAGGCATCATTGCGGCAGATAAAGCATTCGCTGTCACTCGAGACAATCCAGTAGTCAACACTGTTGCCAACGGCTCATTCTATCTCAAACCTGGAGCTCAAGTCAAATTGATATGAAATGGCTTTAAACTCCGCGGATGGTATCAACCAACCATAAGATTCATAACAATTTAAATGTATAACAGGCGCTTTGCTATTTATATAAAGTGCTTTGCTATATATAAATGAAGTGTTGAGCATAAGTCATATTATTGTGCAACTATCGCGTCTCTCACCGGTAGACAACCACTCGCCAAATTCCTTATCACCATTTTCCCTTGACCAGTAATCGGCAAGATGGGTACAGCCTTCGTTGCGATTCTCATGCATCCATTTAAACAATTCAATATGACTATATCTTGCAGCCAGATCCATAGCCTTCGTGGTACAACCTTCGGTACGATTATGATGCAACCACTTGACGACATCAAGGTGTCCACCTGCTGCTGCATAATCCATCGCATCAATTGTACAATGTCCAATTCGATTCTCATGCAACCAAATTAAAACATCTAGCCGTCCATTTTTCGCTGCATCATCCATTGACTTATTATGGACAGGTGTGGTCTTTAATATGGACTGTTGCCCATTGTTGCTGCATTTGAGTTCATTGGCGTGTCTATTTTTCGCTGCAATGTCCAATGCATTCTTGCTGACTTTGTATCCATTGGCTTGCAACCACTCTAAGATTTCCAAATGACCATTTGAAGCAGCAATATTCATTGTCTTTTTGTTGATTTTGTGTCCATTAGCATCTAATCGCTTAATAATTGTCAAATTTCCTTCAGCGGCTGCTCTTTCCATTAAACCATTAATATTTTCTTCTCCATACAACGGCTTCCATTTCTCAGCCTTTTCACCTCGCAGGATAGT
>CAZMPS010000219.1:0-3049 GCA_964568305.1 uncultured Burkholderiaceae bacterium | reverse complement strand
CCGCCAAATTTGGAAAACGCATGGCGTACTTCGGCCACGGTACGGACACGGTTATCGGTCATGCAATCGACCAAGATGGCAGCACCGTTAATACCGTAGCCCTCATAACGTACTTCTTCGTAATTGGCACCATCCAACCCACCCGTGCCACGTGTAATAGCGCGCTGCACGTTTTCTTTTGGCATATTGGCATCAGCCGCTTTTTCCACCGCCAAACGCAGACGTGGATTGCTGGCAACATCGCCGCCGCCCATGCGGGCTGCTACGGTAATTTCTTTGATTAATCGGGTCCAAATCTTGCCGCGCTTGGCGTCAGTGGCGGCTTTTTTGTGTTTGATATTAGCCCATTTACTATGTCCGGCCATGTCAATCTTTCTTTAAAAATTAGCAAAAAACGGGCGCCATTTTACCATAGGGGATTTGTGCGTTAAATCACCGCATCACGCCGCAATTGTTCGATTTGCTCGGCGTCATAACCCAGTTCTTGCAACACTGCATCGTTATGCTCGCCTAAATTCGGCCCCAGCCATTTTGTCTGGCCTGGCGTTGCGGACAACTTGGGCGTAATCGCTGGCAGCTTGATAGAAGTGCCATCGGCAAAAGCATGTTGCTCAAACATTTGGCGAGCCAAAAATTGTGGGTCTTGCATCATGTCTTTAACGGAATAAATCTTGCTCACAGGCACATCGGCTTCTTGCAGAACAGCTAAGGCATGGTCGATGTTGTGCTGGTCGCACCATGCCTGGATGGCATCATCAATTTCCTGCGTACGTGGTACTCTGCCATCGTTGCGTGCCAATTGAGGATCATTGGCCAGATCATCCCGCTCTATTGCTAGCATCAAACGTTTAAAAATTGCATCGCCGTTGCCAGCGATGACAATGTTGTCGCCTTCTTGGGTTGTATACGTATTGGAAGGAACGATGCCGGGCAAGGCACCGCCGGTACGTTCCCTCACCACGCCAGCATGGTCGTATTCTGGGACCAGCGACTCCATCATATTGAAGACACTCTCGTACAAAGCCACATCGACCATTTGCCCTTGTCCACCGGTCTGCCCATTCCAGCGCCCACCAGTCACATCACGATGACGCAAGGCCATCATGGCGCCGATCACGCCATGTAGTGCTGCCACGGAATCCCCGATCGACACGCCCACGCGCACTGGCGGACGATCGGCGTGACCGGAGACATAACGCAAGCCCCCCATAGATTCACCAATCGCACCAAAACCTGGTAAATCCTTCATCGGCCCGGTTTGTCCATAGCCAGACAAGCGCACCATGATGATAGAAGGATTGATGGCTTTTAATTGCTCGTAGCCTATACCCCATTTTTCCAACACACCAGGGCGATAGTTTTCGATGATGATGTCTGCTTCCAACGCCAATTGCCGAGCGATTTCTTGCCCGCGCTCATCCTTCATATTCAGCGTGATGCTTTTTTTATTACGCGCCTGCACCGACCACCAAAGCGAAGTACCTTCTTTTAAAACACGCCATTGACGTATGGGGTCACCACCTTGAGGCGATTCAACTTTGATCACATCGGCGCCAAATTCAGCCAACATGCGAGAGCAAAATGGGCCGGCGATCAGGGTGCCTAATTCCAGCACTTTGACGCCAGCTAAGGCCGAGGAAGAAATTGTTTGTGTAGTCATGGATTTATCAAGTAGAAATATTGCAGGGTAAATTGCGGCGTAAATTGTAACGGTGAAATCAGCCTCAGAGTACAATCCGGTCGTCGTACAATTCTCACCCAATCAGCATTTACACAATCTGACCACTATGCTCACCCATCCTCTACCCGATCCCGTCGCCTTATCCATCGGCCCACTCTCTGTTCATTGGTACGGTTTGATGTATTTATTAGCGTTCGCCCAATTTATCGCTTTGGGCAGAATCCGCATCAAGCAACCACATATTCAAACCATAGGTTGGAAAACAGAAGACTTGGAAGACATGTTGTTTTACGGCGTATTAGGCGTCGTCATAGGTGGTCGTTTAGGAGAAGTCTTGTTTTATCAGCCTGCATATTATTTCTCTCATCCATCTCAAATCATTGCTATTTGGAAAGGTGGCATGTCTTTCCACGGTGGCTTCTTAGGCGTCTTGCTGGCGATGGCGTTGTGGGCGCGCAAAGCGCAGCGTAATTTGCTGGATGTGTATGACTTCATCGCTCCCATGGTGCCACTGGGTTATGCCGCTGGGCGCATCGGTAACTTTATCAATGCAGAATTGCCCGGGCGCATCGCTGATCCGTCGCTACCATGGGCCATGATTTGGCCAAATGTCGATGCGCTGCCACGTCATCCATCTCCTATTTACCAAGCGTTGGTGGATGGTTTGCTACTCTTTATTTTGCTCTGGCTGTATGCCCGTAAAGCACGCCCGCGGCTGGCGATCGGTGCGATGTTCACCATGCTGTATGGCTGCGCACGGTTTTTTACCGAATACTTCCGCACGCCAGATTACGAAGTGACGTGGCTGGGCTTTACCATTTCTGCTGGACAAATGTTGTCACTACCGATGATTGCGTTAGGTGCGCTGATGTTGATCGGGGCTTATCGCTACGTAGCAAAATCTTAATTATTGATAAATTTATATTATGAATAACAACACCCCTCAAACCATTTTGCGCAAAAACTACACACCACCTAGCTTTTTAGTCAGCCACGTCGACATGACGTTCGACCTGGAACCTAGCACCACCAAGATCACCACCGCCATTCGCATGACACGCAATCCAATCAGTGTTGATAATGACATCGTCTTGCATGGCGATGGGGTACAACTACTGGCGTTGAGAATGAATGGCATGCTGCTGGACGCTTCGGCCTACCAACTCAATGACGAACACTTGCGCATTGTGAACGCACCGGATGAAGCAGTATTAGAGATTACAACCCTGACCCATCCTGACAAAAACACCTCTTTGATGGGCTTGTATATTTCCAATGGGAATTTCTTTACCCAATGCGAAGCGGAAGGCTTCCGCAAAATGACATTTTTCCCCGACCGGCCAGATGTGATGGCGACTTATACGGTAA
>CAZMPS010000218.1:0-3054 GCA_964568305.1 uncultured Burkholderiaceae bacterium | reverse complement strand
GCACGATGGCGAAAAAAGGGGTGTTGGGGTATCACCATAGTGATATCAACCAAGCAAATACCTTGCTGTACTTGTTAGCATCGCACTGCTTCCATCAATTACAAAACAATCTTGGCGAAAATCCTGACATTATTTTCCCAGCGAATTTTCATCAAAATTTGGATCAAGGCGTTTGCATTGAGGTGTTAACCAATAGTTTTATTATTGCCAATCACAACGTTTTCCGTGACGTGTTTGAGTAGCGCTAGCTTTTTAGAATCAGTCGGTAATGGTATTGGTTTACGCCGGATTTTGATCGTTATTGATCTTTACGTTTTTTATTTCAAAGTCGCAATCACCGGTGTATGGTCAGAAGGTTGCTCCCATTTGCGAGGGGTTTTGTCAATGACGCACGCGGCGCAGCGTTTGGCTAATGGTGGTGACAATAAAATATGATCGATCCGCAAACCCTTATTCAAACGAAATCCCAACTGGCGATAATCCCACCAGCTAAAGGATTTTTCTGCTTGTTCAAATAAGCGGAACGCATCTTTTAATTCTAGCTTCAGCAAATTCTGGAAAGCCGCCCGCTCTGTTGGTGATACCAAGATTTGACCCTGCCAGGCGATTGGATCATGCACATCACAGTCTTCTGGCGCGATGTTGTAGTCGCCCAATAATGCTAATTCAGGATACGTTTTGCATTCCTGACTTAACCATTCTTGCAATGCGTTGAGCCATTGCAGCTTATACGCATATTTATCCGAATCAACCGCTTGCCCATTCGGCACATAGGCGCAGATGATGCGCATGCCTTCTATGGTCGCGCTGATGATGCGTTGTTGCTCGTCGGGGAAAAGAGGGTTGTTTTTGACCACATCCCGAATAGGATGGCGCGACAAAATGGCGACGCCGTTATAGGTTTTCTGCCCGTTATACACGACGTGATAACCCGCTTGCTCAATCTCCGCAACGGGAAATTTATCATCGCTGAGTTTGCTTTCTTGCAAGCATAAGACGTCGACAGGATTGCTGTGTAGCCCTTGCAAAACCTGTGGCAGGCGTACTTTTAATGAGTTGACGTTCCAGGTGGCGAGTTTCATATGTTGTTTGTTTGATATTTGCATTGATTTTTGGTTATAATATTTGCAATATTTTGCAAATAAAATCTTTCAATCCTACATCAAGAACTTTAGAGGAACATCGTTTATGTTTACAGGAGCAACATCGGCATCACCATTTCCGGCAATAAAACCATTCGGCGACACGGCAGTAGCAGCAATGCCTGATTTGAACAATTTTGATTCGTTGGATCAGATGACTAAGCAACAACAAGGTCTGTTTTTGGAATGGATTGGAAGTGCATCAGATAAAAATTCAGAACAAGAAGCAAAAGCGGCAGAAATCATACGTAATTCAACCTCTGCAGTGCGTGATGAATTTTTAGAGCGTGTTAAAACAACGTCAACATGGCAGCAAAGATTAAGTCGTAGTTTTAATTTCAGTCGTAGTTTTAATAAGAGACTGTTTCCTAACTCGTATGCGCTACAGATATTAAATCTGCTGCCAAGTTCAGTAGATACCATGAGTCCAGAGGAGCAGTTGAAATTGGCTAGATTAATCAAAGATGGTAAATGCTCAGCAGAAAAATTGAATCAGATTTTTGCCCAATCGACATATGTAGGGTTGTTTGATTTTTTTGCCAATCCCAATGCCCAAGAAAGATTAGTAAAGGGTGTGATGAGGGGCGATATTACAGACCCTCGCATCCTTGATGGCTTGAAAGGAACCCGCGTTAGTTTGTCGCAAAATGTACAAAACCAACTATGGAATGAGCATGGTCAGCAGATGATGGTGGCTATGATGGCAAGTTCCCTCCCCCATGAGTCCTCCTCGCTATTTCTCTTTAAATTTTTCCCTGATCTGAAAAATTCAGAGCAGGAAAAGATTGCAAATTCTGTGTTTTATGAATGGTTGCCCCGTAACGCCTCGACATTGCACACATTGGATGAACATCTCAAGGATTTTCCTTTGAAATTGAAAAATGGCATTAAGAATGTCGTAATCAATGCGATTGTTGCCAAGATATTGGGTGATGGTTCAAATCCGCAGCAAATACTGAACAATTTGATTGAATTTAGGAAGTTGTCTAATGAGTAATTTGCAGGTGAGGTAGGGATAGCGGTGATAAGAAGTTTGGCATCCAGTTCTCGCTGTTTATTAGATAGTGGTGTTCAGTTTTTGATCGCACGTACTATTTCATGCAAACCTGTAAGTAATGACTTTTTAATGAATGTTGCACAAAATTTACCAGATCATGTCACCGATCAAAAAGTTCTTGAGATTTTGCGTAATGAACATTTTCAGGCGAAATTTTTCCAATACGGTGCTCAGGATGCGCTAGAAATATTGAAGCAAAAATTGTTGCCACCAAAAGCATTAGTTGTCAGGGATAGGAATTTACCGGATCTTTATCCTGATATTGACGATGAGAATGATGTTGCAGCTCCTGGAGAGGATGTTGTTGATGACCAAGCAATACATGTTCAGTCTGATGGGGATGTTGTTGCTGATCAAACAACGCATGTTCAGTCTGATCCCCAGACTTCTTTTGCCATCTTTCCAATGCCGGTGAACGAATTGTTGGTTTATCTTGGTATGGTGGTGGCTGGTGTTGTTGTTGGGGGTATTGCATGGAATATGTACCAGCAAGGTTCTATCAGGGCATAAAATTTTGGCTTGGTGTCGGTAAATATAGGTAATTAATCGATAAAAAATTAGTTAGCCAATTAGATAATTATCTAATTGGTAATAACTTTTTGATATGCTATATTCCCGCCTTTATTTTTAAAGGCAATTGCAATGAGAGTAAGTGGTAGTTCTGGTATATCCAACGTTCCATTATTTAAAACGGTCTTAGATAAATCTGCCACTTCGGAGAGGGTCTCTTTTGATGCAAAAGCAGCCCTTCAAGAGTTATCAAGAAATTCAAACTATTTCCAACAAATAGACGTTGTAAATGAGTTACTTAAGCCAGAGTATCAATTTCATATTGATGATCATATTGATCAGGAC
>CAZMPS010000217.1:0-3084 GCA_964568305.1 uncultured Burkholderiaceae bacterium | reverse complement strand
GTGTGTTGCATACACGTCCTTCTGGGTTACATGCAACGCGTGAGCCGTTGCAAATTGGTGCGGAAATTTATGGTCATGCTGGTTTGGAAGCAGATGCTGAAATACAGGAGTTAGCCTGCGCTTCTTTGAAGCTGGCCGGTTTTTCAGAAATGCGTTTGGATTTGTCCCACGTCGGAGTATTGCGCGCGATTGTGGCTACTGATGTCAAAGCGCAAAAAGATCTGGCTGAATTGACGGTTTTATTGGGCGCCAAAGATATGCCGACGTTGCAGGTCATGACAGTTGATTACGATGCGCAAACACGTGCTGCTTTGTTGGCTTTGCCTGGTTTGTATGGCGATGCAACAGTACTCGATCGTGCGCGTTCTATTTTGCCGACTTTGCCAGAAATTACGACTGCTTTGGATGAGTTAACTCGTTTAGCTGATTTGGCAATGTCAGCGGGCAATACCCAGGTTGCGATTGATTTGGCTGATTTGCGTGGTTATCAGTATGAAAGTGGTGCCATGTTTGCCTTGTATGTGCAGGGTTTACCCAATGCGGTTGTGCGAGGCGGACGCTACGATCATGTTGGCGAAGCATTTGGCCGCGCACGTCCTGCAACTGGGTTTTCCATGGATTTGCGTGAATTGGCCCGTCTGTTGCCCGGTGCAGAGCGTAAGCGTGCTATTCGTGCGCCATGGGGGAAAGAAGAAAAATTGCGCGGCAAGATTGCCGAATTGCGGCAGGCTGGTGAGGTTGTCATACAAAGCTTGCCTGGCCATGAAAATGATCAGGATGAGTTTGATTGCGATCGCGTGCTCGTTTTAAAGCGTGCGATGAGTGATAGAAATAATCAAGGTAATGAAGATTGGGTTCTTGAAAGCCTGTAAAAATTTACATTAAAAATTAAGCTAAGTTAGGTTAAAGCATGTCATCACAAAATATGGCCAAAAATGTTGTTGTTATCGGTACTCAATGGGGCGATGAAGGTAAAGGGAAAATCGTTGATTGGTTGACTGAACATGCTCAAGGCGTTGTGCGTTTTCAAGGTGGTCATAATGCGGGTCATACGTTGGTGATTGGTGGTAAAAAGACCGCATTGCAGTTGATTCCATCTGGCATTATGCGTCCAGGTGTTGCGTGTTATATCGGCAATGGCGTGGTGTTGTCTGTACCGGATGTGCTGCGTGAAATTGATAAATTGGAAGCTAATGGCATCGAAGTCGCTTCCCGTCTCAAAATATCCGAAGCGTGTCCAGTGATTTTGCCTTATCACGTTGCCTTGGATTGCGCGCGTGAAGCAGCGCGTGGCGAAGCAAAAATTGGTACTACCGGTAAAGGGATTGGCCCAACCTATGAAGACAAAATTGCTCGTCGTGCTATACGTGTGGCGGATTTGTTAAGTGAAAAGCGTTTTGCTGAAAAATTGCGTCAAAACCTGGACTATCATAATTTTGTATTGACGCAATATTTGAAAGCGAGCCCAGTTGATTATCAAAAAACATTGGACGATGCATTGAGTTTAGTGCCACGTCTCAAGCCTATGGTGACTGACGTATCCAGCGCTTTGCATGCTGCCTGCAAAGCAGGCGCCAAGTTGTTGTTTGAAGGCGCACAGGGTAGTTTGTTGGACGTCGATCATGGCACGTATCCTTTTGTGACCTCCAGTAATTGCGTGGCCGGCAATGCGGCTGCTGGCGCTGGCGTGGGTCCTAATATGCTGCATTACATTTTGGGGATCACTAAAGCGTATACAACACGTGTTGGTTCAGGTCCATTTCCTTGCGAATTGGAAACTGAACAAGGCGTAGGCCAGCATTTGTCCAGCGTGGGTCATGAGTTTGGCACTGTCACTGGCCGGGCGCGTCGTTGTGGCTGGTTTGATGCCGCATTGTTAAGACGTTCGGTGCAAATCAATGGCGTCTCAGGCATGTGTTTGACCAAATTGGATGTGTTGGATGGTTTGACCTCACTCAAATTGTGTACTGGTTATAAGCTGGATGGCAAAATCGTTGATGTTTTCCCTGTTGGGGCAGAAGATGCAGCGCGTTGCGAGCCTATCTATGAAGAAATGCCAGGTTGGACGGACAGCACAGTTGGTGTGAAATCTTTGCAAGCCTTGCCTGTCAATGCGCGTGCTTATATCAAACGTATCGAAGAATTGGTGGGTGTGCCTATCGATATGATTTCGACTGGGCCAGACCGTGAGGAAACAATCGTCTTACGTCATCCATTTGAATGATGAAATAGCTCAATCAATAAAAAAGTATACAAAGCGGGTGGTGAATGCTTGTTTCCAATGAATTTAGTGAATCTAGCAAATCCAGTAAGGATGATTTATGGGTAACTTGGGATGCCTACCACCGCGCAATTGAGCAACTGGCATTGCAAGTTTATGAGTCCGGTTGGCAATTTGATCAAATCTTGTGCCTGGCGCGTGGTGGTTTGCGACTAGGTGATGTTTTTTCTCGCATCTTCAACCTTCCTTTGGCGATCCTCGCCAGCAGTTCGTATCGCGAACAATCCGGCACGCAGCGTGGTGAGTTGGAAATCGGCGATAGCATCACCATCAGCCAAGGCACATTGGGTGGCAAAGTGCTGGTGTTGGATGATTTAGTCGATTCCGGCGTGACGATGGAGCAAGTCCTCAGTCACGTATCTAAAAATTTCCCCACCGTCACTGAACTCAAATCCGCCGTGATTTGGTACAAAGCGTGTTCTCCCATTCGTCCGGATTTTTATGTGGATTATCTGGATAACAATCTGTGGATACATCAGCCATTCGAAATATACGACAACCTGCGTCCAGAGCAATTGGCGGCGTGGTTAAAGCAAAAAGAACTTCAATAATTATTGAATTGATAGTTTTTATTCGTTTTTTATTGTTATTTTTGCAAATACAATGCAAAATGTATAATATTCTGTTTCGATTGTAATCTCGCTTTCACTTCTACCAGAACTACTCAATCTACCAAAGCTGTCAAAGTTACCAAACTCAGTGCAAAGGAAAAACAAATGATTTCAGGTTCAATCAATTTAGCTTCAGTTAGTCACTCAGTTGCCAATACCACGGGTAGCAGTCCGATAAAACCCATCGCAACG
>CAZMPS010000216.1:0-3145 GCA_964568305.1 uncultured Burkholderiaceae bacterium | reverse complement strand
CTGTATGCCATGGCGTTGGAGATGAAAGCCTAGCTCACCCCATCGTTCCCGCGGGAACGACGTAAAATTTATTTTGAATCAGCAACGGGATGTTTGATAAATAACGCTGTCACCATCCCAATAAAACACACAGCCGTCACGTAATAAGCCGGAGCAAGCGGATGATCCTTCAACATCAATGTGACCACCATCGGTGTTAAACCACCAAAAATGGCATAGGCGACGTTATAAGAAAAAGACATCCCAGAAAAACGTATTTGCGCAGGAAAAGCATGTACCAATACGCTAGGAATCGCACCAATCATACCGACCATCAAACCCATCAAGGCATACAAAGGCAATAGCAAATCTGGGCGACTTTCTATGTTGGTATAAAAAATATTTACACTCAATCCCAGCAAGGCACCACCAAAAACTATCGTGCGTTTAGCACCAAAGCGATCGACTAGTAAGCCAGCTAATACACAACCTACGCTCAAACACAAAGTAGCCAAACTATTCGCCATCAAAGCGCTACGTGCATCGAAACCATATGTTTTTTGCAAAAGCGTCGGCGTCATCAAAATCAACACCACGATGGCGGAAGACAACATCCAAGTCAGCAACATCGATATTGCCACTGGCACATGGTGGTCACGCAATACTTTTTTGAGTGGTATTTCCGCCGCCAGCGCTTTGTTCATTTGCATTTCTGCAAATACCGGTGTTTCATGTAACCAGCGACGCAAATACATGGCGGCAATTCCAAACACACCGCCGATTAAAAAAGGTAAGCGCCATCCCCAGTTCAGCACTTCTTGCGGCGTAAACACAGTGTTGATCCCTGTTGTGACCAAGGAACCCAGCAAAATTCCACCTGTTAAACCAGCGGTTAATGTGCCGCAAGCATAGCCGACATAACGCGCCGACACGTGCTCGGAAACAAACACCCAAGCACCAGGCACTTCACCACCAACGGCTGCACCTTGCAACAAACGTAACACCAATAACGCCACTGGTGCAGCAATACCAATGGCTTGATAAGTAGGCAACAACCCCATCAACAGTGTCGGCAAGGACATCAGCAAGATGGAAAACGTAAACATCCTTTTACGTCCGAACAAATCACCAAAATGCGCCATGATGATGCCACCCAAAGGACGTGCCAAATAACCCGCAGCAAAAATGCCAAAAGTCTGCAATTGCCGCAGCCAATCAGATGCCGTGGATGGAAAAAACAGCGTGCTAATCACATTGGCAAAAAACACAAAAATAATGAAGTCATAAAATTCCAGCGCTCCTCCCAATGCAGCGAGCGACAATGTTTTGTAGTCTTGACCAGTGAGTGAACGCGCTGTTTTGCCAATCTCATTATTTATTTTTATACTCATTTTCACATCACAAAAAATTAAAAATAAAACAATATTTGTAATTTACAATTTAAGTTACAATTGTTTCCACTGCATCGTTTCCATTTTGAAATGTTGCTCTTTATAAACGAAATAAGGAAATACATCATGTTAAAAAAAATGACCCAACTATTGTTGATTTTTTCTTTTTTATTCGCACAAAGCACACTATCTTTAGCTTTTGATACAAAAACCGTATGTGAAGCAGCAAAAGATGCGTGTACAGGCAAATTTTATGGTCAAGGTGGTCATCCTAGTGAAATTTTATTTAATATGAAAGGTAAATCACCAGACGATGTCTGCGAATTCACTAGAGCAGAAGATGTTATTACACGAAATTATGGTACAGCAACTGTCTATGTAAATTGTCTTTCTGATCAAACTGAATGTAATACTAAAAGCGATAGAAATCGCTTCTCTAGCACTAAGGGTCTGGAATGTAGTGGATCACATTGCCACAACAACCACAATTGGGGAACTTGTGAGTTTTAATTGCTTAACCATTTAATGTGCTAATTATGATTTTTCATTATTAATGGATAAGGACAACACGTTGGAGTGAGGAATTTTCCTCTCCAACGCGATTAGGCAACGTCATTAGCCACTAAACCGACTCTGCCGCACCTGCTCAAAAAAACACACCGCCGCACTCGCCGCCACATTCAGCGACTCCATATTCCCGAGATGCGGAATCGCAATCTGATCACTGGCTAACACCAACAAATCCGACGCTACGCCCCTCCCTTCATGACCGAATATCCATGCCACTGGTTGCCGTAAATCCATGTCATACAAATTCTTCGTTGCATGCGAACTGGTGGCAAGAATAGGCATATCCAAAGTTGGTGCCAGCGTCGCCAGATCAACATTTTCAATAATCTTGAGCAAAAAATGCGCTCCCATACCAGCGCGCAGCACTTTGGGTGACCAGGCATGGACAGTGCCAGAATTACAAAACACATACTGAATACCCGCTGCTGCCGCGCTGCGTAACAATGAACCCAGATTACCTGGATCTTGCAAACTATCCAACAAAACAGCGGATTGCCTCAATCCATCCGCATCATTCGACAAAACATGCTGCGGCACATCAATCACAAACAACAAACCCAAGCCCGCTTCCACCTGGCTGATTGCATGATAAAGCGCATCGGGCAAGACAATACACTGCCCCCCCTGCGCTTCCGACTGCGCCACAATCGGCACGACTTCATGATGCGACAACCCGCTTTCGCTGACGATGCAATAGGCAGGATGTCCTTGATGCTGCAAATACACCTGGCACAAATGCACCCCTTCCAGCAAAGCCTTGCCAGCTGCACGCCGGCTTTGGGCGTTGGTGGCAAGTTTTTTGAGTTCTTTGTAAAGAGGATTGTCGCGGGAAGAAATAGATTTCATTTTTAAGCTAGCGCTAAAGTGTCAGAATTGGCAAAGTTCTAATTTCAGCTGTTAGTGTCATGAGTTGATGTTAGTCTGGGAGACATTAGATCTTCTCATATGGTTATACAGAATTTTCCCAATGTCTGAAGCAACTAGATGTGCATGCGCATCAATATCACCAACCTCATAGGCAGTATCCAACCTGTCTTGAAATTCCATCAAGTTGGATAGAAAGCCTTCCCATTTAAATGAGACGTCTTCTGTCAATTTCTGCAATTCCGTTAGTTCTTTAGAAAAATCCTGCGCCTTAAGGTAAATGGAGTTATCAAGAATAGAATAAGAGCGCGCAAGATCATTGAGGCTACTTGGCCCATCTC
>CAZMPS010000215.1:0-3158 GCA_964568305.1 uncultured Burkholderiaceae bacterium | reverse complement strand
CATTCTCAAGGCCGCGCATATTGTTTTTGGCATCAAAATATTCGCGCGTGCTCAGTGCCGGCTGGGTAGCGGTGGAAAGTACGACACTGACACCATAATGTTTACTCAGCAAATTCAGCACATCCAGTATCGGCTGCAGAAAATCCGGTGGCAACAATTGCGCCTCGTCCATTACGACAACAGAATCCACGATGTTGTGTAGCTTGCGGCAACGTGAAGTTTTTGCAGCAAACAAGGATTCAAAAAATTGTACGTTGGTGGTAACAATGACTGGCGCATCCCAATTTTCACAAGCAAGGTGACTCTTGTGATTTTCTTTTTCTGGATCAGCCTCCGCATTACTGTGATGCTCAATCACGGCCTCTCCAAAAATAGAGCGAAAAATGTCAGCAGTTTGTTCAATGATGCTGGTATAGGGAATGACGTAAATGATGCGACGCTTGTTATAACATTTTGCATGTTCCAGCGCAAAAGCAAGACTGGACAGTGTTTTACCGCCACCGGTTGGGACAGTCAGAGAAAACAATCCTGGCGTATCAGATGCCTTCTCACGGCACTGCTGCAAAATATCTGCGCGCAGCAGGTTAACCGGCGTGGAATCGGCGGCAATGGTTTTGTTAATCATGAATCGATCAAACTGTTCGAGCAGAGTTTGAATATTCGGCCAGTCGCTACGTTGCGCGAACTTGTCCGCATCCATATAAGCTTCGGTATCAAGACGATCAGCATCAATCAGGCAAGAAAATAACATCCTCACCCACAAGGCAAAACCATCCTTGCCGCCGGGAATAGTACGCAAATCTGGGATAAATGTACCGTGATCGAGAATATTCGATGGTGGATGTTCAGCCAATGCTTCATTAAGCTCGTCACGACTATCTGCACGACCAAGACGAGCATCCAGCCCACCAAGCCAATCATCCAATCCAGCATGATGTCCTGCAATCAAATACGCCAGTACCCGGCCAGCCTCTTTGAATCTGTCGCAAGCCAATATGGCACCAGCAGTGGAATGTGGCGCTTTGCCCGCTTCACCCGTGATATGCGCATCAGCTTCAAAACCGCTAACTTTCCGAATGTAACGTTGAAATCGTAATCGGTATTTACCCAAGTCATACCACAAACCCGCGAGATACGTCCAATCTGAGCTATTAAATCGATGAGCATACTGTGATGCTAAATTAGCCACAGCCTGTAGATGCTCGGCCAAATCATGCGGATCGCGCCAAACGCCATCTTTATCTTTTGAGGCATGAGCAATTGCTTGCGGTGCAGTCATACGTACCTACCTGATTATTTGATTAAATTTATAATCAATTGATATGTGATCTCTCAGAGCAACTCAGAGCAACTCAGATCAGATCAAATCAAATCAAATCAACCTACCTCAGCCAAAAATTTAGCCGCTGCATTTTTCATGCCAGCAGAAATTGTGTCCCATGTACGAGCAGGGAAATCTTTTGGTAATCGTTTTTCAACATTGCTTAACGCAGTGTTAACGCTTTCGGCAAGTTGCAACATCGCCATCCACACTGTCTGACCACCATTTTCTATCGCCAATTGATGCCAGTGACGTCGCTCAATCGTGTGATATTGCTTATGCACATTCTTGGAACGTAACGACATTGCTGGCCCAGCCCGCCGCTGATTGAACTGATTGGGGCCGATGCCATAATATGGATACATTGACAATATGTCATACAGTGGCGTCATTTCGTAAGCGTCGCCTCGCTGTAAGAAAATGGAAAAATTTTTGGCATGTCCATCTGTTGCAGACAGCAAGAAAAAAGCCAGTTGTGTCAATAAAAACAATGTGATGTCTTGCTTGTTTACACTTCCCTGTAAAAGTTGCAAACACATGCGTATTCCTGGGCCGCCATCTGATTCATACTTTTTATATGACGGCAATCCCAGCGCCTGACAGAAATCCTCTTGGGGTAATCTAGCAATCCAAACGCCATTATCCATCCAGGCCCGGTCAAAGCGCTCCACGATCAAAACGGGCTGATCGCCAAATGTCGTCATAGACGTAGGAGCGATTGCAAATCCAAGTTCAGCCATGATCTGAGCACATAACCACTCGTTTTGCACGGAATCTCCAGCGTTTACTCTTTTTGATCCACCAATCAAGCCTAGTGGTAGTTTGAAAATATGCGTCGTAGGAGTCGCTCCATGAGGACGGCACCATTTATTTTCCCACCAGGTAAAAGCAGTTTTTTCTTGCGCACCGGCAATTGATAGGCGAAATAAATCATCGTCATGCATGTTTTCTGACATTGCATCAGAAAGATCAGAAGGGATTGCCTGCAAAATTTCTACAATCTGCTCGTCAGATAGTGGGTCACACGTGATGCAATTCCAATCTTTTGGCGTCATCCCTTCTGGCAGCAACTGCACTGCACCCACACAGTCACGGCCAACCGCTTCCAATAGGTCAAAAGCATCAAGCGACTGGGTCTTAAAGCGCCTACCAATACGAGACCGCATCTTTTCATTATCAGGGAGCAGATTGTCAAAATAATGCTTGACCACTTCACCTTTGATTTCTAAGGAGCTGCTAATTGGAAGTGATTGCGACAAAGACCGGCATCTAGGCGATTCCAACCAAGAAGAATGATAGCGAAGCGTATGAGAGTGACGATTTGCCGCCCATGTCCCCACAAGCTCGCCATTCATCCAAATATTCAATGCTTGGGTCACCACATTCCCTTTTTAATTTGCGGTATGAAAACAGAATTGGAGCTGGGATTTGGGTTTGGATTTGAATTTGGACTGGTTGAATTTTCATTCAGATATAGAGTCACATTTAATACTGACAACAATTGTATTAATTGCTCTAAGTTGACTAATCCTGGATTCGCCTCAATTTCAGCAATGCGTGCTTGACTCACGCCAATGAGCTCTCCAAGCTGCTTTTGAGTCATGTTGCGCGCTTTTCTTATTTCCCTCAAATGCTGTCGCAATTGAGCAGTAAAACGAATCGGATAATCGTTGGGCATCATACTGTCCAATATGTTGCAATATAAATATACGCCAAGGCCTATAATTACTATTTATAATCTAAAGGATATATTAGCACAATATAGGCTACAGGATATTTTATAGACCTATCCACACCTACTACTTCATCACAGTACCAAATAACTTTGCAACAATAC
>CAZMPS010000214.1:0-3180 GCA_964568305.1 uncultured Burkholderiaceae bacterium | reverse complement strand
AGCAAGTCCATCAAATTTGATGGTGATAAGCCTGTTGCAATTGATGGTGAAATGACGATGTTGGGAGTAACCAAACCGTTGACTTTGACGGTCAATAAATTCAAATGTATTCAACATCCAATGTTGAAAAGAGAAGTGTGTGGTGCAGATGCATCCGCAGAATTTAAACGTACTGATTTTGGTTTAAATTATGGAACACCAATGTTTGCGCCAGAAGTGAAATTGGCAATTCAGGTGGAAGCGATTAAGGCGGACTGATTATGCAGTGTGGTGTAAATAATTCGGTAGTGTGATTGACATAGTGTTGTACCGAATATAGAAAAGGCAGGTTCAATAATTGAGCTTGCCTTTTCTGTTTGTAATTTCAGCAACAATTATTTTGTTTCTACAACGGCATGTGGGCCGCTATCTGGGCTGCTATCTTTTGGTGTGGATGCTGGTTTTTTCTTGAAAATGGGCTTAATACGTGATGGTTTTTTGATTTGCGCGGGAACAGATGCAGGAGTGGATGCAGGAGTGGATGCAGTTTCGGCGGCAACAGTGGAAGCTGCGAACAAACTTGCGATCAAAATAGCGATTAATTTTTTCATTTTTTTATCCTGTAAATTGTTATTTAAAAAGATAGACTCCATGGAATCTATCTAGTTAACGAATTTAACATGAAAAAGTTGACAAGAATATGATTTTATTGCTTGTCATCGAGATAATTAAATTTGTTTTATAACCATCAAACCTGCTCGTTGACCGATGGCGACATTCGGATTAGGGAAAACAATATGTTCTTGCTCATGATGTACGGTATAGATTGTCGTGCCATCATGCGCAATGATGGCTCCTTGGGTCATCGCCGTGAAATTTTGTGTATTACTGTCACACGTCATATGAAAATCATCACTCAGTTTGATGATTTCTTGTGCCACCTTAAATATTTGTGGTCTCGGTGTTGTATTAAATGTCCCTGATGATACAGGTATGCCGCATAGTAGCTTGTTGAGTATTGCTTGCATATTTTTTAATGTATTCACGTCATTTTGACCAAGGGGGGCTACTTGTCCTAATTCAACAGTAGCGCTAATGGCACCAAAATGTTCAGCAGTGAAATAACTGTAGGTACCTGCTGATTTTGGATTAAAGACGATAGCGGCAATATCTGCCGCTCCTAGATAAGAAGTTAAAGTCTGTTTTTTCCTGTCTGATTGTAAATCGGCAATGATGGCGAAATTGCGGTAATGCGAAGGTCGTATGGTGGCGTGTAAATCTAAATGCCATTTTTCTCCATGATTGTTTTTTTTAAAGAAATCTTTCGTAGCACGGATGATATCTTTTGCGCGTTTGGCCTCTTTACTCTCATGGTGTGGTCGATTTGTATGAAAGAGCCGATTCAGATCTGTATCAATAAAGCGTTTGCCTTGCGCAATTGCATCAATATTACCCACCACGATCATGAGATCAACTGCCAGTTCTTGTGGTTGTTTCATCAAAGCATGTAGATTGTGTGCCAATAACTCAATAGGTCCAGTTTCATCACCATGAATCCCAATTGAAATTAACACTTGCGCAGGTGAAGAAAATCCAACGTAAGAGGATGATTGGTAAATTTGCAAAATACCATCAGCAGGTAGTTTGACGATAAACCCGGCGTTGGAAAAGTAAGTCGCAATAGGGCTAAAATCAGCTTGCGCTAAAGCCTTGGCTATCATCATTGCTGTGATGTTGGTATGTAAATTCGTACTCATATTCATATCAAAGGTGTAAAAAAAGGGCACCCATTAGAGTGCCCTTTTGTAGGATTCATCTCCTAAGCGAAGTTTTATCCTACCGTGGACGCTGCATCACACAGAGCCCAAACATCACGCATGGCGTGTTCCAGGCATTGTTGTTGCACCAATGGCGTCAAGGGATTGAATTTACCGTTTTGTGTCAATTGCTTGATGACAGCGATCACAGCATCATGATGCTCAGATTGACTGCGACTGCCATTGGACTGATTCAAAACTAGTGTTAACAAACGCTGTTGTGCACGTCGTAATGCCTGTTGCGCATAGTCACGTAACTCTTCCTGAGATTTGTTTTGTGGTGCAAGTTTAAGGTTACGTTCCAATGTATCAATCCCTGCTTCGCGACGTAAAGACATGCCTACTAGTAAGAATTGCGCAAGATCCATGTCATTGGGACGCGTGACGGAGAGCGAGGCAAACAAGAATGCCGCCACGGCTTCAAGCGCATCAATTGCTTGGGATGCTTGGACAAATTCTGCTGCCAGAGAGGCTGCTTTATTGTCTTCAGACAATGACGATGCTGGTGTCAATTTGGCTAGAGTTTCAGCTTGGCTAAACAAGCGTGTCAATTCAGCGATATTTTCAGCAGCATTTTGTTCTGCAGGAATCGATAAAACGCCTTCAGTGACGGCTTTTTGCAAGACACGAGTGCGTGCGTCAACGGTCATGGAAACAGTGCGTGGTACGGTCAATGCATGTGCATCCAGCACGTCAAAGATCGGTGCCAAATTCAATGCTGCCCATGCTTGAGCCCATGCGCTGACAACTTGCCATTCTTCAACACCGTAAGTCCGTGCCAAATCACCTACCAGCAACGGTCCACAGCGGTTGACGATTTCATTCGCACAAACGGTTGCCAAAATAGCGTTGGCCAGTGGATGCGCCAATGGATCACGGGTAGCGACCAATTCTGCTGGGAAATAAGGTTTGAGTAACACTCTTGCCCAGTCGTTTTCAACCAGTGGTTGTGCGGAAAGAAGGCGTTTCAAACGATTCTTGACGTGCGCAATCACAACGGCCAATTCTGGTGTGGTCAACCCACGGCCTTCGCTTTGACGTTGGCTCAATTCTGCAGCGGTTGGCAATTCTTCGATTGCACGTGAAAGGGCACCTTCTTGCTCCAAACTGGCGATCAAAGCTGCATAACCGTCTTGAACCTGACGCTCAGATTGCGCTTGTGCTTCGCGTACCAGCAAATGTGTTTGCAGCGTATTGTCACGCAAGACCAAAGCCTCAATATCGTGCGTCATGGCGTTGAGAAGCTGATTGCGTTCTTCTACGTTCAAGATGCCAGCATTGACTTCTACATCTAGCCAAATTTTGGCGTTAACTTCATGATCAGAGCAATCTACACCAGCGGAATTGTCAATTGCATCAGTGAAAATACGGCCACCTGCTTGCG
>CAZMPS010000213.1:0-3194 GCA_964568305.1 uncultured Burkholderiaceae bacterium | reverse complement strand
TATTTACACCCTCGCCGCCGCCATCCACGATTTTTGAAAATTGCGCCATCCCATCGTCCAGCTCGACGCCGTTCAACAATTTTTGACGCATGCCCTCTTCTAATTCACCTAATGTGCGAACCGCATATTCGCGGTCGATACCATACCGTGGATGCATCAAACGGTTAGCCAAATCACCAGAATTAGTAAATAACAACAAACCCTCGGTATTAAAATCCAAACGCCCAACTGCCAACCATTTTGATACTTTCATGGTTGGTAAACGATCAAACACAGAAGGACGTCCATCAGGATCGTTATGACTCACAATTTCACCAGCAGGTTTGTGATAAATCAGGACACGTGGTGGGCGCTTGCTGATTTTGCGTTGGATTAACTTTCCGTTGATTCTTACTTGATCCGTAGGAAGAATACGCTGGCCAATATGCGCGGGCTCACCATTGACGGAAACACGCCCAGCAATGATCAATTCTTCCATATCACGGCGCGAACCCAATCCTGCCTCAGCCAAGACTTTATGCAACTTAGGCGCTTCATCCGCCGTCAAATCACGTCTTACATTTTTACCCTGAGGCGCACGAGAATTACGTCCGTCTTTTTCTGTTATTTCTGCCGCAGCAGTCACCGAATGATCAAACTGATCCGATGTCACAAATGAAAACACGGAATCAGCATCCATGGCATTGACTTGCGACGATGCGCGCATCAATGACTTGCCAGAATTGGCCGGCTTACCAGAATTGCCAGAACGCGCTGGACCAGCAGGTTTTTTCTTTCTTTTTGTATTGTGTGAAGAAAAATCCTTTTTCACACCACTTGGATTATCAACGTTGTCAGGATTAGCATTAGTAGCATCAACGCTATTGTTGACACTCACTGTATTGCGTTGCACATCATCATTCAATGTATTCATTTTTTCGTTTTTGCCTGTGACAAACCGATGCAATGTGGATTATGTATTTTGCATCAAGGTTAAAAATAAAATACTAATTAGTTAACGTTAACATTAGCGTTAACATCAACAGACTGCGTAACAAGCGCATCAACGCTTGGACTATCAACAAATTGTTGCAATGGCGGCAATTTATCTAAGGACTGTAAGCCAAGATCACTCAAAAATTGCTTAGTGGTAGCAAATAATGCCGGACGCCCAACGACATCTCGATGCCCTACCATGTCGATCCAACCACGATCCTCCAGCATTTTAATGATTTGCGAATTAACCGTTACACCCCGAATTTCTTCAATATCACCCCGTGTAACAGGCTGGCAATACGCAATAATCGCCAGCGTTTCTAAAGTTGCTCTTGAATATTTTGGTGGCTTTTCTGGATTTAATCGATCAAGATATATTTTCATTTCTGGACGACTTTGGAAGCGCCATCCAGTCGACAAATTGACTACTTCAATCCCTTTATCGGCCCAGTCATTGCGTAATTCTTCTAACAGTAATCCAATCGTTGCTTCGTTTATTTCTCCATGAGTCTCGCCATCTTCATAGTACAGCTTCTTCAAATCATGGATCGCTAATGGCTCGTTAGAACATAACAACGCCGTTTCGAGGATCTTTTTCGCCTCAACAATATTCATTAAGTACGGGTCTTACGTAATTAGATATTTAACAAAATTACATGGATCACACTACTCAAATTACTCAGATTACTCAATGAAAAAACTGAGGAGCATTTGTTGATCGTTGATTATTGATCGTGATTACTGATCCGTAATATTGGTATCTTTGTTGGAAGAAACAGTAGACAAATAACGTCAATAAATATGCACTGTTTTTCTCAATGTGTGAACAAATTAGAGCGCGATTATATACAAGCCCGCAAACAATCCGCAACTCCCATATATTTATTGCGTATTAATTAACGCATTGATTCACACATTGATGTAAATTTTCACTCAAACCGCAGCGTTTTGACGCCTTCTGACGTTCCCAACAAACAAATATTCGCTGCCCGCTGAGCAAATAAACCCACCGTGACAACGCCAACAATGTCGTTGATTTGTCTTTCCATTTCGGCAGGATGAGCGATAGTTAAACCGACAATGTCAATAATAATATTGCCGTTATCAGTCAGTACAGCTTTGCCGTCTTTGGTACGCAAGCGCGGCTGGCCGCCCAAGGCTGCCAATTTGTGTGCCACGACGACTTCTGCCATAGGAATGACTTCAACTGGCAAAGGAAAACGTCCCAGTGTTTGCACCAACTTGGAAGCATCAGCAATGCAAATAAACTGTTCAGCGACTGAAGCAACAATTTTCTCACGCGTCAATGCACCACCACCACCCTTAATCATCTCCCCCTGGTGCGTGATTTCATCTGCGCCATCGATATACACCGACATAGACTTAACTTGATTCAAATCGAACACAGGAATACCATGCGAACGCAAGCGCGCTGCTGTTGCTTCGGATGAGGCAACTGCCCCCTTGATGCGATGTTTGATTTTACCTAATTCATCAATAAAAAAATTGGCAGTTGAACCAGTACCAACGCCAATAATTTCATCTTCCAGAACATAATTGATCGCAGCACAAGCAACTGCTCGTTTTAACTCGTCTTGGTTCATAGTAATTATTTCATTCAACAATAAAGCACACCGAGGTACACTTCCGAAGTGTGCTTTTTTACTTTCTTACTTTGCTCATTTCCGATCAATGCAATCAGAATTATTAATTTGTTAAAAATTCGCTTTTTTGTAAGCCGCAATACCAGACATGATTTCAGCTTTTGCGTCTTCGGCACCAAACCAGCCTTCAACTTTGACCCATTTGCCTTTTTCCAGGTCTTTGTAATGCTCAAAGAAATGCTGGATTTGTTTCAATTGCAATTCATTGAGATCTTCTGGTTTTTGCAAGTGACTGTAAATTGGCAAAATCTTATCGACTGGTACGGCCAATAACTTGGCATCATTGCCCGCTTCATCGCTCATTTTTAATACGCCGATAGTGCGACAACGAACGACTACGCCTGGTAATAATGGGAATGGTGTGATCACCAATACATCCACCGGATCGCCATCATCAGCGATGGTGTTGGGGATGTAGCCGTAGTTGCAGGGATAGCGCATGGCGGTACCCATAAAACGATCGACAAAAATCGCGCCGGATTCTTTATCGACTTCATATTTGATGGGGTCACCATGCATGGGGATTTCGATGATGACGTTAAAATCGTTGGGCAA
>CAZMPS010000212.1:0-3217 GCA_964568305.1 uncultured Burkholderiaceae bacterium | reverse complement strand
GTACGCAAGTCCGCAAGGCCCGCGAACAACTGGCCGCTGCTGAACAGCACGTGAAGACTGCCGGCGAGCATCGTAAGCGGGCCAGCGAACTGCGCGACGCCGCCAAGGGGACCGACGACGTCTTATCCGGCATCGTGGCTCGCAGTGGTTCGCAGCTTCGCGTGGAAGCCGGCCGGCTTGTGCTGGATACGCCGAAGCGCGGCAAGACGTTCTTTCATGAATTATCGGCCGGGGAACGGGCGCGGATCGCAATTGATATTGGCGTTGATGCAATGCCGCCGGGTAAGCCGGGGGTGATCATCATCAGCCAGGAAATCTTCGAAGGCCTCGATCCGCTGAACCGTGACGCTCTCAAGGCTCACATCACGGATCGCGGCGTCGGGATTCTGACGGCCGAGGCCGGGGATCAGGAAGAGATCACGCCGACGGCGTATGAGCCGGCGACGGAAGCGGTGGCTTAGTTCCTTTTACAAATCCGCCGCGAGTTGCGGGGAGCGTTTTACAAGCGAGGGGATGAGATGGAAAGCAAAGGATTTAGCGAGTGGGCCATTCTCGAAATCATGGGCCACAACACATTCGCGGGCAAAGTCAGCGAGCAGACCATCGGCGGGGCGTCATTCGTGCGCGTCGATGTTCCCGCCGTCGACAACCTGCAGGCGTTTACCAAGTTGTTCGGTGCGTCGTCGATCTACTGCATCACGCCGGTGACCGAGGATGTCGCGATCGCTCGCGCGAAGACGCTTCGGCAGCAGCCGATGAGCGTTTACGACTTGCCGGATGAGATTAAGTCAGCGGTGCGTCGCGTTCGCGAGATCGACGCGCTGCCCGCGCCGGCCGCAGACGACGAAGCTGGCGAGTTCGAAGATTACGCGAGCGCGGCCGAGGACAACTTCGAATAGCCATGTACTCTATCGCCGCCCTACTCGACCCGCTCGAACCCACGACCGTTGCCAGCCTGGTTCAACTCGGCATGAGCGAAGCGGAAGTGCTGGCGGAGCTTCGGCGACTGGCCAGCGCGGGCGAGGCGGAGTTAATCGGCGACGAATGGTTTCGGCGGTATCCACGATGGGAATTGGAAGCCGACAAGCCGGCGGAAGTGAAGCCAGTGAAGGTTCGGAAGGCGAAAGAACTCCAAGGGAGTTTATTCGAATGAGTACGGCAACAGGACGGCAAGACGCGCGAAGTCAGAAAATCGCCAAGCACGAGCGATACGCTGCCGATGCGTTTAAGAATCACGTCATTCGGCAGGACTTGAATCAAGGGCTGTTTCGCTCGTGGCGCTGCGGCGCTCCCGACGACAGCAACCACCATTTCCACGTAACGACGACGCCGGGGCGAATCTTCATTGCTGGCGACAACGGGACGATGGTTTGGGAGCGAACCGACGACATGATCGGCTGGTGCCGCGGTTCAATCAAATCAATCGAATACTTCGCGTCAAAGGTGCCGCACGAAATCAAAACACGCGAATGGGACGCTGATGTTGCTCGCGATTGGCTTCAGGCGGAGATCTGCGACGAGCGAGCGCACGATGAGCCAGACAATCAACGGCTCTATCTTCTTGGCAATCTATTGGAAGAACTTGACGACGAAGCGAACGAGCACAGTTTCAGTGTCGCGCTCTACGAATCTGGCGTTGCCGACGGCTGCGACTGGCCGGACCTGACGAATTACACCAGCAATTTTCTTTGGTGCCGTGAGGATTTGAAGTGGTTCTTGGCTCACCTTGGCAGCGAGGCAGCAGCATGATCCACATCATCACCGTCTCGCACGCCGACCATCACTACCCGGTGATCTTCCCCACCGAAAAAACGGGCGCTGCGCGTCTGCAATTCGCCCTCCTGTTTCAAGCCGGCAATTTCCCCATCGAAAAGTTCTGTGAAGCCAACGAGCAAATCCGAAGGATCGAGGCTAGTCAAATGCAAGATATGGAAGCAATCAAGTTGCGGTGGATTCGGGCCGGGTTCAACCCGTTAATTCTCGGTACAGCCAGCGAATGGCAGGTCACGCTTTATCACAGCTTTCCGGCGAACGAACTGCACCGGCCACCGACGGGTCGCGTGGCAACGCTGAAGGATGCGTGTGCTGCGGCGGACGCGGATCTGAGCGAGATGCTGGCGGCGAAGGGGAAGCTGAAGGTTTAGGAATCTGATTGGCAAGGAAACGGATTGTGCCACGTAAAAAACCAAAGCTCGAAGTCCACCGCCTGCAGCAAGTGGTCACCATGACCGGCTGTCGGCGATTCCTCGAGGAAATCAACGGGCTGCTGATGGACGGCTGGCGCATCGTGCCGGGCTCCTACTATCACACGCGCGTACCGGCGGTGCCGCGAGCAGATACACCGACACGGTTCATTTCTCGCGATGGTGTCACGTTTGAGGATAGTTATTTCATCGCAATCGAGCGCGACGAGATCGTTGATCCAGATGCGGCGAAACGGGCGATTGAGGCAGCAGAGCAGCGGCAGCTTGCAGAATTTGGGGTGTCGTAATGTACCGCATTAACAACGAACTATTCATCGGCAGCCTGAGCAAGCGGCAATTGCATATTCGCTGGTGGGTGCCTTACGAGTTCCAAGACTTCACCGATCACGGCTTCGCTCTGTCGTGGCGCAAACTCATCAATCCAGTGAACTGGGTCCGCGTCATCTTCCGCCGAAGCAACTGGGAAATCTGGTGGCGTCGACACACCGAATCAACCCATCGCTGCTACTGCCCAACCGGCTGGAGCTTCGACGGCGGAATCAGAATCGCTGGCTGGAACCTGCAGTGGTTCTATTCGCACTTTACGGGAAATGTTCCCTGTCCGTGCGATGTGTATTTCGACGGCGAAGAGGAAGAAAGCGAGGCGTCTCATGCCTCGTAGCATGTCGTTTTTTCTCACCACCGCTCAAATCCGCGACGAATCAAAGTCAGTGACCCGCCGCCTCGGCTGGTCCAACCTCAAACCCGGTCAACTGTTCTGGGCCGTCGAAAAGGCTCAAGGCCTGAAGAAGGGCGAGAAGCTGAAACGGCTCGCGCTGCTGCGGTGCCTGCAAAATGATGCGGTGTTTCTGAACGGGGACACGCTCACGATCGCTGATGTCGCCCGCGAGGGCTTCCCTGATTTGAGCCCGGTCGAGTTCGTCGCGATGTTCTGCAAGGAAATGAAGTGCAAGCCGGAGACGGTCGTGCAGCGGATTGAGTTTGAGTATGTGCCCTGTTATCGCGTGCTGACC
>CAZMPS010000211.1:0-3235 GCA_964568305.1 uncultured Burkholderiaceae bacterium | reverse complement strand
GAAAAAGAGCGGGCATTTAAAGATATACGCGTGCGCTTGCATATTCATACCGGCAGACGCGAAGATCGCCTGGTATTTGACGTGCAAACACCAATTGCAGAAACCTTGGGCTTTAAAACAACGAGTAACGAATCCAACATCCGGCGCGCCAGTGAATATTTGATGCAGCGTTATTACTGGGCCGCGAAAGTCGTGTCTCAACTCAATATCATTCTGTTACAAAACATTCAGGCGCAATTATTTCCACAAGCAGAGCATCCACAAGCTATTAATCCACGATTCAATGTCGTTAACGGCTATATAGACATCAAACAAGACGATGTTTTTGAAGCCACGCCGTCTTCCATGCTGGAAGTATTTTTGTTGATGTCGCTACATGCGGAATTAAAAGGCATGACGGCTCGCACTTTGCGCGCACTCTGGCATGCGCGACTGAAGATTGATGGTGATTTTCGGCGTGATCTCAACAATCGATCGCTATTTTTACAAATTATTCAAGCTCCGCAAGGCATTACACACACATTACGACGCATGAATCAAACCGGAATTTTAGGGCGTTATTTACCTAATTTCCGCCGTATTATTGGGCAAATGCAACATGATCTTTTTCATGCTTATACCGTCGATCAGCACATCTTGATGGTGGTGCGCAATGTGCGCCGTTTTACCATGACGGAACACGCCCACGAATATCCGTTTTGCAGCCAATTGATGGCTAATTTTGCACGCCCTTGGTTACTGTATATTGCCGCTCTCTTTCATGACATTGCCAAAGGACGTGGTGGCGATCATTCTAAATTAGGCATGGTGGATGCCCAGCAATTTTGCGATGAGCATGGCATTGCAAAAGAGGATACTGATTTAATCGTCTTTTTGGTTGAACATCATTTGACCATGTCACATGTTGCCCAGAAAAAAGATTTATCTGATCTGGAAGTCATTCGTGATTTTGCAAAATTAATACGCAATGAGCGCTATCTCACCGCCTTATATTTGCTCACCGTGGCTGACATACGTGGCACCAGCCCCAAAGTGTGGAATGCGTGGAAAGGCAAGCTGCTAGAAGATTTGTACAAATTAACGTTGCGGGTACTGGGTGGCGAGATGCCCTCAAACGACAGAGAATTAATCAATAGGCAACAAGACGCACTTAAAACAATCCGATTGGCCGGTTTGGCGGAGGATGCACATGCAGCGTTTTGGACACAACTAGATGTCGCGTATTTTTTGCGCCACGATGTCAGCGATATTGCGTGGCAAACGCTCTTTTTTTATGACCAAGTGAATAGTGATTGTCCGGTAGTGAAATGTCGTCCTTTATCGACTGGCGAGGGCTTACAAATTGCGACTTACGTGAAAGATCAACCTGATTTATTTGCCAGAATTTGTAGTTATTTTGCTGCCAAAAATTTCAGCATTTTGGAAGCTAAAATCCATACGACCAAACATGGTTATGCGCTGGATACGTTTTTAATCACAGAACAAGCATTTGCAAACAATTATCCCAATATCGTTCCCTTGATAGAGAATGAATTAACTGAATTGCTGCAATCGCAACAACCTTTGCCTGCTCCTGCCAAAACACGTTTGTCTCGATTATCACGTGCTTATCCCATCATACCCACCGTCGATTTACGGCCTGATGAACGTGGTCAGTACTATTTATTATCGATTTCTGCCAATGACCGAAATGGCTTGCTGTATGCGATTGCAAAGGTGCTTATAAAATACAAAGTGAATCTGCATACCGCCAAAATCATGACGCTGGGTGAACGCGTAGAAGACGTGTTTTTAGTCGATGGTGCAGCGTTAAACAATGCGCGTAGCCAAATTGAGTTAGAAGCAGATTTACTAGAAACAATCCGTATTTAAAATTCAAATTTACTTATTATTTACTCATTATTTTCATTATTTAATTAATATTTTTCGCCATGACTGAACCTCTACGCCTATCAAAACGCATGTCCGAATTAGGTCTTTGTTCAAGACGTGAAGCTGATGAATGGATAAGCCGAGGTTGGGTCCGTGTTGATGGCAAGGTGGTGTCTGAATTAGGTAGCAAAGTCCTTCCAAATCAACGCATCAGCATTGAGCGCCAAGCCAGTGCGCAACAATCCAAACGCGTCACGATTTTGATCAATAAGCCCATGGGCTACGTCAGTGGTCAGGCCGAAGATGGATACATACCAGCCGTAGCATTGATCAAGCCAGAATCGCGCTGGAAAGAAGATACGGCGCAAGAATCATTTCATCCCACGCAACTGCGCAACCTGGTTCCTGCTGGGCGGTTGGATATTGATTCAGTCGGATTGTTAATCCTGACGCAAGATGGACGGATTGCTAAACAATTGATCGGCCAGGATACTTCGGTAGAAAAAGAGTACTTAGTTCGTGTGAAATATACCAAGCCAGGAAAATTACCAGACGCACAACTTCAACGTCTCAATCATGGTTTATGGATGGACGGCAAACCTTTATTACCAGCCAAAGTACGCTGGCAAAACGAGGATCAATTGAGCTTCACGCTACGCGAAGGAAAGAAAAGACAGATACGACGCATGTGCGAAGCTGTCGACCTGAAAGTTCTCAGTCTAAAACGCGTCCGAATTGGACGCATCACGCTAGGTAATTTACCAGTAGGAGAATGGCGCTATTTGCGGCCTGATGAGAAGTTCTAAAAGCCCATTACATCCAGCACCGTCGTCCCCTGGTGCTTTAGTCGGGGATCCAGTAACTTTTTAGTAACAAACAACGAAGATAATGGGTTCCCTCCTAAAACCTTGGTAACGACGGTAATTAATCAAATTAATTTACAGGCTCCGGGAACGACCGGAAACCTTAGTTAAATTTGCGACGACGCCCCTGCCCTGTTTCTGCAAATCCAAATGCAGTTTGCAAAGGATCAGGTTGGCGGCTACGTGTTGGTTTTTTGGAATTACGTCCAGGCTTTTTATCTTGCGCAAACCCCTGCTGTCCATCGGCTCTTTGCCGCGTGCCTTTTCTTGCATTTGGCTGGCCTTGATTGCCCGAATTTCTGTCGAACCGACCACCGCCGCTATTACCATCGCTATTGCCACCGCCAATACGATTACCGTTGACTTTACGCTCTTGGTATTGGCCTTGACCTTTAGTGGATTGAGATTGCGACTGCGTAGCCATTTTTTCTAAACCGCAGATACGCAATAAATTACGTACAGCGTTTTCTTCGAGCTCTTCCCAACGGCCACGCTTTAAA
>CAZMPS010000210.1:0-3237 GCA_964568305.1 uncultured Burkholderiaceae bacterium | reverse complement strand
GTGTAACGATCATCCTCAACCACTTTTTCAGAAATTAGAATGGAATCTTCAAAATTCAAACCGTTCCACGGCATAAACGCGACCAACATATTTTGGCCCAACGCAAGCTCGCCTAAATCTGTTGAAGCACCATCAGCGATTACATCATGCTTAGCGACCCGATCACCTACTTTGACGATAGGACGCTGATTAATATTAGTATTCTGATTCGAACGGGTATATTTAATTAAATTGTAAATATCCACACCGACTTCACCAGCCAAAGCTTCGTCATCGTTAACACGAATTACGACACGACCAGCATCAATATAGTCGACCACACCGCCACGCAAAGCCTGCACTGTAGTACCGGAATCAATCGCAACAGTTCGTTCAATACCCGTACCAACAAAAGCCTTTTCAGGACGCAAACAAGGAACTGCCTGACGTTGCATGTTGGCACCCATCAATGCGCGGTTAGCATCATCATGCTCAAGAAAAGGAATTAGAGAAGCCGCAACAGACACAATTTGTCCTGGTGCCACGTCCATGTACTGGACCCGACCAGGTGAAACCAAAATCGTTTCACCAGCCTCACGCGCAGATACCAATTCATCTGATAATTGACCAGAATGATCAATCGTTGCATTCGCCTGAGCAATAATGTAACGACCTTCTTCAATCGCAGATAAATAATCAATTTGATTGGTAATTTTACCGTTTTCTACTTTTCGATAAGGTGTTTCTAAAAAGCCATACTCGTTTAAACGCGCATACAAAGCCAGTGAATTAATTAAACCAATATTTGGACCTTCTGGTGTTTCAATAGGGCAAACACGACCATAATGAGTAGGATGCACGTCACGCACCTCAAAACCAGCACGTTCGCGTGTCAAACCACCTGGCCCAAGTGCCGATACACGACGCTTGTGAGTAATTTCTGAAAGAGGATTCGTTTGATCCATAAATTGCGACAGCTGGGATGAACCAAAAAATTCCCTAATTGCCGCAGAAATTGGCTTGGAATTGATCAAATCATGGGGCATTAAATCATCAGCTTCGGCTTGACCAAGACGCTCCTTCACAGCACGCTCAACACGCACCAAACCCGCACGGAATTGATTCTCTGCCAGCTCACCAACACAACGAACACGACGATTACCAAGATGGTCAATATCATCAACTTCACCACGGCCATTGCGCAATTCAACCAAAATCTTAATAACAGCAAGTATATCGTCATTCGACAAAGTCATTTCACCCAACAATTCATCACGACCAATACGACGATTGAACTTCATTCGACCTACAGCCGACAAATCATAGCGCTCAGCATTGTAAAACAAACCATTAAACAGAGCTTCCACTGCCTCCTCAGTTGGTGGCTCGCCTGGGCGCATCATACGATAAATGGCAATTTTCGCAGCCATCTGATCTGTTGTATCGTCCACACGCAACGTTTGCGAAATATAAGCTCCCTGATCTAAATCATTGGTATACAAAGTCTGAATACTAGCAACACCAGCATCACGTAGACGTCCAAGCAACTCATCAGTCAACTCATCGTTGGCATTAGCAAACACCTCGCCAGTATTGACATCAATAATATTTTTAGCTAGTACACGTCCCAACAGATAATCTTCCGGCACGGAAATATGTTCAATTCCAGCGGCTTCAATTTCCCGCACATGCTTGGCATTAATGCGCTTATCTTTAGCAACAAAAACTTTACCTGATTTATCAACAATATCGAAACGTGCAATTTCACCGCGTAAACGCTCAGAGACAAAAGCCATTTCGGCCCCATCTTGGCGTAAATTAAAATGATCGCTAACGAAAAAACTAGCAAGAATTTGTTCATTCGTCATACCAATTGCTTTAAGCAAAATGGTGACTGGCATCTTACGACGACGATCGACACGGAAAAATAAAATATCTTTAGGATCAAACTCAAAATCCAGCCAAGATCCACGATAAGGAATAATACGAGCTGAAAATAATAATTTACCAGACGAATGGGTCTTACCACGATCATGTTCAAAGAATACCCCGGGTGAACGATGCAACTGAGACACAATCACTCGCTCAGTACCGTTGATCACGAATGAGCCTGTTGTTGTCATGAGTGGTAACTCACCCATGTAAACTTCTTGCTCCTTCATTTCCTTAACGATGGGTTTAGTTGGGGACTCCTTATCCAAAATTACCAAACGCACCTTGGCACGCAAAGGTGAAGCAAACGTCAGCCCACGTTGCTGACATTCTTTTACATCAAATGGTGGATCGCCCAACACATAAGATAAAAATTCAAGACGTGCAAAACCATTATGCGAAACAATAGGAAATATAGAACTAAACGCAGACTGCAAACCCTCATTCTTACGCTGGGATGGTATAACATCTTGTTGCAAAAAATTTAGATAAGATTCAAGCTGGGTTGCCAGCAAAAATGGAACGTGGTGAACGTTAGCACGCTTCGCAAACGATTTACGAATACGCTTTTTCTCAGTAAATGAGTAATGCATGGACACTCCGTGAGTGACAGGGAGGATAGAGAATTCAGAATCCAAGTTGGCATGCAATCCTTCCAACATGTATCAATGACGCCTCAACTCTCGACCCTTTATTTGGTCAAATGAATATAGATTTATCGCGAATTACTATTACTGCTGTTGCTATCACTAACTAACATGACTTTGTGACTAATTACTAGGACTCTTACTAATACCCCAACTGCACAATTGTTTAGCCAACTAGTGCAAACAACCAACAACTCAGGTATACAAAACGACAAAGGAGCAAAAGCCGAACCCACTCTTACGAAAAGGTTCGGCACTTTGATTCCGACATCTAAATGTCGTTTAAGAAAATCAGAATTATTTAATTTCAGCTTTCGCGCCAGCTTCTTCCAATTTCTTCTTAGCGGCCTCTGCATCAGCTTTTGAAACACCTTCTTTCAATGGTTTCGGTGCAGCATCAACCAAATCTTTGGCTTCTTTCAAACCCAAACCAGTGATTTCGCGTACTGCCTTAATAACACCAACCTTATTTGCACCAAAATCAGCCAAAATGATCGTGAATTCTGTTTGCTCTTCAGCAGCACTAGCTGCCGCTCCTGCCGCAGGACCGCCAGCAACAGCCATTGCTGCAGCCAGCTTCCAGTCAGCTTCCCGGGTCTATGAGGACCTCAGCACCCACCAGGAAGTTGCAGGAAGCTGCCAGGACATTTGCCGTCCTCTTGCAGGAAGGGGCTGCCAA
>CAZMPS010000209.1:0-3254 GCA_964568305.1 uncultured Burkholderiaceae bacterium | reverse complement strand
ACTTTATAGAGAGCAGGGTCTTTCGGATGGGTGACCCAAAAGCCCATCATGCCCATCGCCATTTGCACCATTTCATCGGCGTGCGGGTGATACATGAAAGTGCCTGGTCGCTTGGCAATGAATTCATACACAAAGGTTTTGCCAGGTTGGATGCCTGGCTGGGTCAAGCCTGTGACGCCATCCATGCCATTTGGGAGACGCTGTCCATGCCAATGGATGGAGGTATGTTCTGGCAGCTTGTTGGTGACGAATAAACGCACGCGGTCGCCTTCCACCACTTCAATCGTTGGTCCGGGCGACTGGCCGTTATAACCCCATAAATGCGCTTTCATGCCAGGCGCGATTTCGCGCACCACGGGTTCTGCCACTAAATGGAATTCCTTGACGCCATTATTCATGCGCCACGGCAAGCTCCAACCATTCAGCGTCACGACAGGGTGGTAGGGACGGCCATTCGGCGGCGCCAGCGGCGCCTGGGTGGCAGCTTGCGCCATGATGGGCGCTTCCGGCAGGGAGGCGGCGCCGACACGGCTGACCATGCCAGTGCCTATGACGGCTGCGCCTGCTCCCATGAAAAAATCTCTACGTGTAACCATATCTATTCCTTTTTTATCCGGTTAGTGGCTTGCAGGTTCTGCAGTTGCATTTGTTTTGGATGAATTGATCGTGAAATCACCTGCAGAGCGGCCTGTTAGCGTCATTTGCAATGCCGAATCAGCAATCCAGTAATCTCGCAGCGCTTCAATCGAAGCATTCACGCTCATTGCTTGCGCGCGCGCGTCGGCTAACAATTCAAATACACTGATTAACATGCCGTTGTAGCGCAGCAATTGCTCATCGGAAATGCGTTTTTTTAACGGTACGATTTCATCGCGATAGTGTTTGGCAAGATCGAAAGCTGTGCGGTAATTGGCATAGGCTACTCTTACTTCAGAGCGGGCATTGATTGCCAGTTCAGCTGTGCGATTAACGGCTTGCCTGTACATCGCTTCCGCCTTGGCGACACGGGCGCTGCCGCTATCGAATAAGGGAATTTGAAATTCGATTTCATAACCAGTTTGCCTTGCAGCTTGATTGGAAGTGTTGTGCAGGTAACCAATCTCTAGCACGTTGACAAAACGCGTTGCCTTGGAAAGCCCGAGAGAATCAGCCAAGCCAGCCAATTCACGCTTGGCCATCATCAAATCCAGGCGATTTTGCATGGCTTGGCTTTCAGCATCCTTCATTTCTCGCGCGGCTTTGGGCAAATCGGGTAGGCGAGCGGGAAGCGTAAATGCCGTATGGGAGCCCCACAGCCCCATTAAGCGCGTCAATCGCTCCCGTTCGGTGGAAAGCGTTTGACGCGCTTGCGCCAGCTGTCCGGTGGCATCGGCATAAAACGATTGCTCGCGGGCTTGCTGCAATTTGTTCCAGTTGCCAACCGCTGCCATTCTTTGCGCCAGTTCCGCGCCCGCTTGGGCAGCGGTTTTTACTTGCTCCATGTATTGCACGCTCTCTTGCGCCGCAAGGGTAGAAAAATACGCGCGGCGTGTTTCATTAGCAATCCGCAAGGCTTCCCCGGCAGCGCGCAACTGCGCCTGCTCAAACCGTCTGTTTTCGATTTTGGTTCTGATGGGCATGGTCAACAAACTTACAATCGGCAGCATGAATTTGCGTTCGTATTCGACTTCAGCTTCATGAGTCAAACGGCTAAATGAAAACATCGGATTAGAAATTCGACCTGCTTGCACCAGGTCAGCCTCTGCAATGCCCAATTCTGCATAACTGGCTTGCAAGCCCTTGTTATTCAATAGCGCAATCGTGACGGCATCATCAACCGTGAGCGGTTTGCTCAACAATTGGGAAACCGTGTTTTGCACGCTTAATGTATCGGCATCCGATTTTATCCAGGTGATTTCTTTACCGATACGCTCCCTGGTAAGTGCGCTGGTATTGTTAAAGCCGCCATCTTCAGAAAAAGTGGCGCAGCCGCTTAAGCCACTTAATGCAACGATCGTGACTGCGAGTGTAATGGGAGGCAACGGTATGGAAAATTTTTGCATCGCAGCTCCTTATTTGTGGTGCATGCCTGGGTGGCCCGGCATGGATGGCGGTGTAACGTCACTGTCGTTGCCTAGCGCATGACCTGCATGGCTGGCATGCCCGCTGCCTTGCAGTACTTCCTGATTCGATTGCTTCCAGGAAGCAATATCCGGATCTTGATAGCCACGATAGTCAGTAAAAGCAGAGTGATAAATAACAGGTGCTACAGGTGCGCTTGGATCGGATGGATCTTTACTTTGCGCTTGCGCGGCTGTTGCAAGCGACAACATCGCAAAGCATAAAATGGAATATAGGAAATTCATGAAATCCTCGTCGTTATAGATAGGCAATACGCCGTGCGCAGGCGTGCGCACAGTGCAAGTCGTTAAAACTGAGAACGAACTGAGAACGCAATGCAGCCAAACAGAGATGCGTTTCCTCTTGAATGGTCAAGTCAACTGGCGTTCCAACGATTAGATGAGAATCAAGCGAGGCGGTCGTTCAAGACCGGCAGGGATATGTCCAGCAAAGCGGACAATGGAGAAAGGAATGGGATGAGATTCTGGTGGTGTCAAAGAAAAACCATTTCCAAGCGATGAGACGATAGCCGCACCAACACAGCATGCGGCACAAGCGCTGCATTTTGTCATATCGTGCTGGAAGCCGTCATTATGGTGGCCATGATCGGAAACCGTAGCTGACAATTCGTGTTGATGCCCATCATGATCATGCTCCAATGCACTAACCTGCATCGTGGTTACTTCATGATGATGGGATATTTCACAAAACAGCATGCTTGACGTCGCAAACCCTTGCAGAGGTATTGCGAATAATAGCAACCATAACAAAACTGTTTTGAATTTTTTATTCATGCGTGGTAGTCTATCATAGACTCTGGTCTTTACAACAGGCTTTGTTTCCGAAATTTGCCGATGAAAATGACTCGTAAAAATCAACTGATTACAGCCTTGCTGGCGCTGGTGAACGTGCTGTTTTGCAGCTTGCTGTCGCAGCGTATGCGTGTCCTGGTTTTAAAATGAGCAATGAAGATAACATGATGTTTGCACAGCAAGTATCTATGGCAGATTCCATGCCAGGTTGCGATCAACTGGACCCTGAGCAACCAGCATTATGTCATGCACATTGCCAAGATCAACAGCAATCGCTTGATAAAGCAGAACTTCCTCCTATTTCATCCGCATTAGCGATTGGTTTTTTTATTACCATTGTTC
>CAZMPS010000208.1:0-3336 GCA_964568305.1 uncultured Burkholderiaceae bacterium | reverse complement strand
ACTCAACCTGCCGTTCCACATCGGAAAATGGCTAATCCTAGCATTCATTATTGCTGTTCTTGCAGGTACGGCATCCGCATTATTTTTGTTTTCACTCGAATGGGCAACCACCTGGCGCGAATTCCATAGCTGGATAGTCTGGTTGCTGCCAATCGCTGGTTTTGCCGTCAGTTGGATGTATTTAAAAATTGGCAAAGACGTCGAAATGGGTAACAATCTACTGCTTAACCAAATTCACAATCCAAGCAAAATCATTCCACTGAGCATGGCACCGTTGGTTTGGGGTGGGACTGTGATTTCTCACCTATTCGGTGCATCGGTTGGTCGTGAAGGTACTGCTGTACAAATGGGAGGAGCGTTGGCTGATCAGCTCACTCATGTATTTAAAGTAGAACAGCAGCAACGACGTCTACTCATCATGGCGGGTATTAGCGCAGGATTTGCTTCGGTATTTGGCACGCCGCTGGCGGGTGCCATTTTTGGCTTGGAGGTGTTGGCGATTGGTCGTATGCGTTATGACGCCATCTTGCCGTGTTTTATTGCGGCGATTATTGCTGATCAAGTTGGCTTGTTATGGGGTGTTCATCATATGCATTACAACGACATCACGTCGGACATATTTGCTATTCCACACTTCACTGGATGGGCTTTTCTAGCAACGCTAATTGCTGGCGTCATATTTGGTTTAGTCGGCATGGTGTTTGCCCGCACAACACATGGTCTTTCTGACTTTATGAAAAAACACATCACTTATGCGCCTTGGCGTGCGTTTATCGGTGGTGTGTTAATCGCGGTAGCGGTTTGGATGATCGGCAGCAATCGTTATGTCGGACTGGGCATTCCAGTAATTGTGGAATCGTTTCAACAACAACTATCGATATCCGATTTCGCAAGCAAAATGATCTTCACCATCACATCAATAGGAACAGGATTCAAGGGAGGGGAAGTGACGCCATTGTTCTACATAGGTGCCACGTTGGGCAATGCTTTAGCGCCGCTTCTTCATATGCCGTTCCCAATGTTGGCAGCCTTAGGGTTTGTCGCTGTTTTTGCCGGTGCCGCCAATACGCCGATTGCATCTACGGTGATGGCGATTGAGTTGTTTGGAACAGAGATCGGTATTTACGCCGCGATTGCCTGCGTGATCAGTTACCTATTTTCAGGGCATACCGGTATTTATCACGCCCAACGTGTTGAACATGCCAAGCATCAACATGAGATCAAAAACAAAGCACCTTAATTTTTTCTAGGCGGATTAGCGACCAAACCTGCCAAAAATATCTTAATCATCACTTCCGCATGACGTTCAAGATCATAAGCAGAAGGGTCGATAAGCCATTCGTGCAATAAACCAATTAAGTACGAGTGCAGCGCATGGACCGATATACCAGTGTCCATATTTGCAGGAAGTTGGCCACGCAAGATGGCTTCTTGCAGAATTTTTTCAATTCTTGACAAGCACTCACCACGTTTTTCCATTTCATTGGCAAGAAAAGCCATTTCGGCATTTTTTTCACAATGATGAAACATGATAGTGAAAACGATTCTTTGGCGTGGATTTTTAGCCGACTGCGTCAACAGATGGACACTCAATTGACGCAAAGCATCCAGTGGATCTTTGTCTGAAGCCGCCATAATTTCATTGAGCAAAGATTGCATCGGCAAAAAAGCACGATCACACATAGCCTGGAAAAGCGCATTTTTGTCTTTGAAATGCCAATAAATCGCGCCTCTGGTCATGCCAGCTGCTTTGGCAACATCGGCTAATGTGGTATGGGCAACACCTTTCTGAAGAAATTCACGCTCCGCCGCATCCAATAAAAGTGCAAACGTTTCATTTGCTTCCTGCTTTGTTTTCCTTACCATGATGTCATGATCTCTCTACCTTACTAACTAACCATCAATAAATTAACAACATTATAATCATCTTTAATATTTCCTTAAATATCAATTGGTTAAGCTTAATTTACGTGTGTGGTTTTTTTGTGTTTTATTTTTAGCACTTATTTTCATCGCTTACAAACATTCATGTATGTATATGTATATAATAGCATTTTGCTGCCTCAATCATAGAAAAAATTATGTCCATTTTAAACAATACCTCCTCCCAATCCATCGCCACTTCTACTTCTCATAACACTATGTCGACTACGCATGCACTCGCTGCATTGGCGTTTTCTATTCCCGTTTTATTGTTAGTTGGATGTGGTGAAAAATCTGGTCACGCCAATGCCAACAATGTCCCAATGCCACCACCAGAAGTCAATGTAGTGGCCGTACAACCAAAAGACATTCCTTTGTCTTTTGAATATGTTGGACAAACTGCTGGCTCTCGCGAAACGGAAGTACGCGCACGCATTTCTGGTATTTTGGAAAAACGTTTGTACGAAGAAGGTAGTCGCGTTGAAGCAGGCACCGTTTTATTCCAAATTGATCCAGGTACTTACCAAACACAACTCGCATCAGCAGAGGCCGCTGCTGCAGTCAGTCAAGCCAAATTGAATCAAGCCCGTCGTGAATTTGCCAGACTCTCGCCACTAGGTGCTGAAAAAGCAATCAGTCAAAAAGAAGTAGACGATGCAAAATCTGCACTTGAAACAGCGGAAGCCAGTTTTAAACAAGCACAAGCGCAAGTGAATGAAGCCAAATTAAATCTCAGCTATACCAAAGTCGTTGCACCAATTGCTGGGGTGACAAGCATTGCCAATAAATCAAACGGTAGTTTGGTCACCCCAACCGATAGTTTGTTGACAACTTTGGTGCAAACCGACCCTATGTACGTCAACTTCAGTGTGACCGAAACAGACTTTTTAAAACTCAACAAAGATGTTGGTAACGGTAAAATCACTCTGCCCAGCAAACGTGCGGCAAATGGCAGTCTGGCATTTGCAGTGCAAATAAAATTGGCAGATGGCAGTGTTTTCCCTAATGCTGGAAAAATGACCTTTGCTAGCGAAAAAATCAATCCTGCTACAGGTGGTTTTGATGCACGTGCTGAAATTCCTAATCCCAAAGGAGTCTTGCGCCCAGGACAATTCGTGCGCGTGATGTTGAATGGTGCAACACAAGCCCATGCTTTGTCTGTGCCACAACGTGCTGTGATTGATGGCCCGATGGGAAAAATGGTCTTTACCGTTTCACCAGATAACAAATTAGCACCACGTCCAGTCGAATTAGACGGCTGGTCAAATGGTCAATGGATTGTGACCAAAGGTTTACAAAATGGAGAGCGCGTGTTGGTCGATGGTTTTATCAAAGCGCATACGCCTGGCATGACTGTCACGCCAGTTGTGGTGGCAAATACTAGTGCCATGCCTTCTGCAAGCTCTGCAAGTG
>CAZMPS010000207.1:0-3337 GCA_964568305.1 uncultured Burkholderiaceae bacterium | reverse complement strand
CGGCATGACTTACAGCGTATTCATGAATGGCTTGAAAAAAGCATCCATTGAGTTGGATCGTAAAGTCTTGGCCGATATGGCTGTGACCGATAAGCCAGCTTTTGCTGCTATCGTTAATCAAGTCAAAGCCAATCTCGCTGCTTAAAGTTACTACTTGAGTATTAAGTAAGTTTCGCAGTTCCAAAAATTGGGCGGGGCATAGGTCATTACCTCTGCCCCGTTTTAATTTGAAACAAAATTCTATGAACCCTCTACAACATTTAGTCACACAAGCAAAGGTAGATTTTCTTGCTGCTCAGGATGTTGCTGCACTTGAAAATGCGAAAGCTCAATATTTAGGTAAAACTGGACAAATTTCTGAGCAAATGAAAGGCTTAGGAAAATTGCCACCGGAGGAGCGCAAAGTACAAGGTGCGTTAATTAATACTGCCAAAGAGCAAATTGAAACGGCCTTAAATGCCCGTCGGGACGCTTTGGCGGATGCACAAATGCAAGCACGTTTGAATGCCGAGGCGATTGATATCACTTTGCCTGGGCGTGGAAGAAGTAAGGGGGGCATACATCCGGTCATGCGTTCATGGGAAAGAATAGAAGCTATTTTTCGATCCATCGGTTTTGATGTGGCAGATGGCCCGGAAATTGAAAATGATTGGACCAATTTTACAGCTTTGAATAGCCCAGAAAATCACCCTGCGCGTTCGATGCAGGATACTTTTTATGTTGAAGGCAAGGATACGCAGGGTAAGCCTTTGTTATTGCGTACGCATACCAGCCCAATGCAAGTGCGCTACGCGCGTCATCATCAAACGCCGATCAAAGTGATTGCGCCGGGTCGTACCTATCGTGTTGATAGTGATGCAACGCATTCGCCTATGTTCCATCAAGTTGAAGGTTTATGGATTGCTGAAGACGTCAGTTTTGCTGATTTAAAAGGTGTGTATTTGGATTTCGTGAAAACGTTCTTTGAAACAGATGATTTACAAGTCCGTTTCCGTCCTTCGTATTTTCCTTTTACCGAACCTTCTGCGGAAATCGATATTGCATTTGGTAGTGGCCCATTGAAAGGGCGCTGGTTGGAAGTGTCGGGCGCGGGTCAAATTCACCCAAATGTGTTGCGCAATATGAATCTTGATCCAGAGAAATACATTGGCTTTGCTTTTGGTTCAGGCATTGAACGTTTGACCATGTTGCGCTACGGCATCAACGATTTACGCTTGTTTTACGAAGGTGATTTGCGTTTCTTGAAGCAATTTAATTAAAAATTTAGGTAGCTATTTAGAGAGTTTTATCTATGCAATTTTCTGAAAATTGGTTGCGTACCATGGTTGATCCGAAGATGACTTCGGATGAGTTGGCACATTTGTTAACCATGTCGGGGTTGGAAGTGGAGGAAATCGAGCCCGTGGCACCGCCTTTTTCTCATGTTGTTGTTGCGCAGGTGAAAGAGGTGAGCAAGCATCCGAATGCGGATCGTTTAAATGTTTGCCAAGTTGATGTGGGGAATGGCACGATTTTAAACATCGTTTGCGGCGCGCCTAATGTACGAGTTGGGATGAAAGTTGCATGTGCTATGGTAGGTGCGGCGTTGCCACCTAGCGAAGAAGGTGGACCAGCATTTACCATCAAGTTAGGACAGTTGCGTGGGGTGGAGTCACAAGGGATGTTGTGTTCTGCGCGTGAATTGAAATTATCCCCATTGTTTGGAACGCAAGAAGGTTTAATGGATTTGCCTGAAGATGCACCGATAGGGCAGGATTTTCGCGATTATTATGCTTTAAACGATATCAAATTCACCATCAAGTTGACGCCTAATAGAGCGGATTGTTTATCTTTACTTGGTGTGGCGCGTGAGATTTCTGCTTTGACTGGTTTGCCAATTAACGTTCCGGTAGAGCCTTCTTTGTCAGCAACAGCCAACACATTCAAAACGATAGATGAGCGTTTGCCAGTCAAAATTTCAGCGCCAGATTTATGTGCGCGTTTTTGCGGACGCGTTATTCGCGGCGTCAATGCCAAAGTACCAACGCCAGAATGGATGAAACAACGTTTAGAGCGTAGTGGACAGCGTTCTATTTCTGCTTTGGTGGATATTTCAAATTATGTGATGTTGGAGTTGGGACGCCCGAGCCATATATTTGATTTGGATAAAATTCAGGGTGGTTTGGATGTGCGCTGGGCCAAAGCCGGTGAAACAGTGAAATTGCTGAATGGCAATACCATTGAGTTAGATGATTGGGTTGGAGTGATTGTCGATGAAAGTGGCAGCATCGGTTCTTTGGCTGGCATTATGGGTGCAGATGCTAGCGCGGTGTCTTTAGAGACACAGAATATTTATCTAGAAGCTGCATTTTGGTGGCCGCATGCAATACAAGGTCGCGCTCGCCGTTTTAACTTCACAACCGATGCAGCGCATCGCTTTGAACGTGGTGTGGATTATGCGAGCATCGCAGAGCACATGGAGCGTATCACGGCATTGATTGTGGAAATTTGCGGTGGAAATGGTCAAATTGCCGTTGGCCCGTTGGATGATCATGTGCTGAATTTGCCACAACGCAAAGTCGTTAACTTACGTACAGCGCGTGCTAGCAAAGTCATCGGCGTGCCGTTTTCTGATGAGCAAATCGCGGCTATTTTTACCCGTTTAGGTTTGATGTTTACGCAGCAAGAAGGGGTGTTTTCGGTGACGCCGCCTTCTTATCGTTTCGATATTGAAATCGAAGAAGATTTGATTGAAGAAGTGGCGCGTTTGTATGGCTACAACAATATTCCTGCCTTACCACCGCAAGCGGCTAATAAAATGCTGCTTGCACCGGAAAATACCCGTTCTATTTTTGCTTTGCGTCATCAATTGGCAGATCTTGATTATCAGGAAGTGATTAATTTCAGTTTTGTGGAAGAAGCATGGGAAAGTGATTTTTCTGGCAATAATGATCCGATCAAGTTATTGAATCCGATTGCTAGTCAAATGAACGTGATGCGTTCTTCCTTGGTGGGTAGTTTGATTGCGAATGTGCGTTATAACTTGAACCGCAAAGTGAATCGTATTCGTTTATTCGAAGTAGCAGCATGTTATCAGCGCGATATCAATGTTCAGGATGGTGCTTTGTCCGTTGCTGGATACGCGCAACCTAAGCGTTTGGCAGGGATTGCATATGGTCCTATGGCGGAAGAGCAATGGGGATTGGTGACGCGCAATGTGGATTTTTTCGATGTGAAGGCGGATTTGGAGGCGTTGTTTGCGCCTAAAAAAATTCGTTATGTGCCAGCTGTTTTTCTTCATCCTGCTTTGCATCCGGGACGTTCAGCTTCTATCGAATGTGATGGCAAGGTGATTGGA
>CAZMPS010000206.1:0-3352 GCA_964568305.1 uncultured Burkholderiaceae bacterium | reverse complement strand
CTACGAGCGCTTCTGCTTCTGCTTCTGCTTCTGCTTCTGCTTCTGCTTCTGCTGCCACTCATACAAACGATGTAAAAAGCCCAAAATAAAAACCAGGCATTAAGGATTTTTCATGTTTTCTAAATTTTTTATTGACCGGCCCATTTTTGCGACCGTCATGTCACTGATTATTGTGCTAGCTGGTCTGGCTGCGCTAAATGTGCTGCCAATTGCACGTTATCCAGAAATTTCACCCCCTGTTGTCAACGTCACAGCCATGTATCCAGGCGCTTCGGCTGAAGTGCTTGAGCGCACCGTTGCTGCGCCGATTGAAGAACAAATCAACGGGGTGGAAAACATGTTGTACATGGACTCCACCTCTTCAGCAGATGGTCGCGTTTCCATCAACGTGACATTTGAAGTTGGTACCAATCTCGATATTGCTGCGGTGAACGTCAATAATCGAGTGCGTCAAGCCGATGCCAAATTGCCGCAGGAAGTACGGCGTCAAGGTGTGACGGTATCCAAAAGTTCAGCCAACTTCCTAGTTGTCGCTGCACTCTATTCACCGGATAACCGCTATGACGCTTTGTATTTGTCGAACTACGCGACACAAAATATTTTAGATGCCATCAAACGCGTACCAGGCACTACCAATGTGCAGATTTTCGGTGCGAAGGATTACGCGATGCGGATTTGGATGCGTCCAGATCGCATGGCGCAGCTTGGTATTACTGTTGCAGATATTTCCAACGCAATTAGCGAACAAAACGCTCAATATGCAGCCGGTAAAGTAGGTGCACCACCCAACAATACCGAAGAATTGACGATGACGATCACAGCAAAGGGACGTTTGCTAGAACCCGCTGAATTTGCCAATATCATCGTCAAAACAGCCAGTGATGGTTCCACTATCCGCATCAAAGACGTGGCACGGGTGGAACTTGGCTCCAAGGATTACAATCTGTATGGCCGCGTGAATGGTCATCCTTCCGCCAACATCGGTGTGTTCTTGCAAACTGGCGCCAATGCACTGGATACACGTAAAGCAGTTGAAGCCACACTGAAAGAACTCAAAACCAAGTTCCCAGAAGGCATGACGTATAGCACGCCTTATGACACCTCACCTTTTGTGACGGAGTCGATTAGGCAAGTTCTGAAAACACTTACTGAAGCCATGATCTTGGTATTTTTGGTGGTGTATTTATTCTTACAAAGCTGGCGTGCTACGTTAATTCCAACGCTGGCGGTTCCAGTTTCATTAATTGGTACGTTAGCTGGTTTGCATTTGTTGGGTTACAGCATCAACACCCTGACCTTATTCGGAATGGTGCTAGCAATCGGGATTGTAGTGGATGACGCGATCGTGGTGCTAGAAAACGTGGAACGTCTTATCAATGAGGAAGGCATGACACCACGTGAAGCGGCGATTGAAGCAATGCATGAGGTTACCGGGCCCGTCATCGCCATCGTGTTAGTGTTGGTGGCAGCGTTTGGTCCTATCGCTTTCTTGGGTGGTTTGGCAGGTGAATTGTATCGTCAGTTTTCTGTCACAATTTCCATTGCGGTCGTCTTGTCCGGAATCGTCGCGTTGACCTTGACGCCTGCTTTATGTGCGGTGTTGCTCAAGCCAGGCTCAGAAAATCACAATCGCTTTTTCAACTGGTTTAACGGCGCGTTTTTACGTTTGACCAAACACTACACCGATGGCGTCACCTTCTTCTTAAAACGGGCAATGCTTGGTTTATTACTGTTCTTCGGTATGGTAGCGGTGACAGGACTATTGTGGAAAATGGTACCTGGCAGCTTGGTGCCAGATGAGGACCAAGGTTACTTTATTGGTGCCGCCATCTTGCCTGAAGGTGCATCCTTAGAACGTACCAACAACATGGTCAAACAAATTGAAACCACGGTCGGTTCCAATAAAAACATCGACACCACGTTTGCACTGGTCGGTTTGGACTTCTTGGGCGGTGGCGGTTTGAAATCTTCCGCAGCGACCATGTTCTTCCCACTGAAACCATGGGGTGAGCGTTCACAATCCGCCAAACAATTGGTCGGTGAAAGCTTCATGAAAACGGGTGGTATCAAAGAAGGTTTACCGCTCTTTTTCACGCCACCAGCGATTCAAGGGCTGGGTCAAACCGGTGGTTTTGAGTTTTATCTGCAAAACAAAGGTGAAGGTGGCGTCAAACGTCTGGCCGAGTTATTGCCTACTCTGCTCGCAGAAGCGAATAAACAACCTGAGTTGGCCGGTGTACAAACCTTGTGGCAAGCCAAATCACCTCAGCTTTATGTTGATGTAGACAATGAAAAAGCACGTGCCATGGGGGTAAAGCTATCCGATGTTTACAACACTCTGGCTGCGACCATGGGTAGTTACTACGTGAATGACTTTAATAAAAATGGCCGTATTTACACTGTACAGTTACAGGCGGAAGGCCAATTCCGCGCAAAACCTGATGACCTAAGTAATATGTATGTACGTTCTGAAACCGGCAAGATGATTTCCGTCAGTGCGTTCACCACCGTGCGATTTACTAGCGGCCCAGACACGATTCAACGTTTCAATGCTCTTCCTGCTATTAAATTGTTAGGCAATGCCAAACCTGGCTTCAGCTCAGGGCAAGCAATTGCGGCAATGGAACGTGCTGCGAAAAATGTTTTGCCTACCGACGTTGTCTACGACTGGGGCGGTGCTTCATTCCAAGAAAAACGTAGTAGTAATGCAGCCGGTTTAGCACTGGGTGCCGGTGTCTTGCTGATTTTCTTGATTTTGGCAGCACAGTACGAGAAATGGTCGTTGCCACTCTCAGTTTTGCTGGCCATTCCATTCGGTATCTTTGGCGCCTTATTGGCAGTGCATTTGCGGAATTTCAACAATGACGTTTACTTCCAAATTGGTTTGGTGACCTTGTTGGGCTTATCCGCTAAAAATGCCATTTTGATCGTTGAGTTTGCTGTCATGAAAATGCACGAAGGTTATGCACCAGTCGCGGCCGTATTGGAAGCTGCACGCTTACGCTTCCGTCCAATTTTGATGACATCGCTAGCATTTATTTTGGGCGTAGCACCATTAGCGTTTTCACATGGTGCAGGCGCAGCGGCACGGCAATCGCTCGGGACCGGCGTTTTAGGTGGCATGTTAAGCGCTACCTTCTTAGCTATTTTCTTTGTTCCACTGCTATTTAAGTTGATCAACGATAGACGCTTAAAAACGACCGAACAAGATTTCGAGCATCCAGTCCATATTTTGCAAAATACTCTATACAATCCGTCACAAAATGCGTCAACCAATGCAGCCAAGGAATAAAGTCATGCAAAAAATACTTCTTTCTATCATTGCAGCCAGCTTGTTGTTGGCCGGCTGTAC
>CAZMPS010000205.1:0-3359 GCA_964568305.1 uncultured Burkholderiaceae bacterium | reverse complement strand
GTGTTGGAGGATCCGAATCGATTGACGCGTTTGTTGAACGCCGTTGATGTGGTGTCAAATACTTCTTTGAAAGCATTGCTTGCTCCCTTAAGTTGGTTTGACAATAAGCAGTCTCGCTTATTGTCGATTATCGGCGGTGCTATTCAGCACTTGGTAATTGAGCCACGTCTGGAAGTGTTGGCCCATGATATGCCTCGTGTTTTGCCAGAAACCTTGTTGGCGGCGCGTAATGTGTCTGCTGAACGTGTGGAAGAGTTGCCTGCATACGGGGCTTTGTTAAATTTTTTGAGTACACGTGAACTCTCAATTACGGCAGTGCAAACAGCAGAATCTTTGCCCAACGGTATTACTTACCGAGATTTAGTAAGTTTTGTTGCCAATCCAAGTAGTGCCGTCGTCGCGGATGGTGTATCTGTTGGTGATACAAAAGGACAAGGTCGTATTTTTAATACTGCTGCTACTAGCACTCCTCCTTGGGATCCAAATGCGACTCTTCCATCGGCAGTGACAAAACGTTTTGATACCAGTCATTTGCGGCAGGATGAAGAGGTTCAACCTGTTGTCAAGCAACTAGTTGCTTCTTATTTAGAGCGTTTGTTACGCGAATCTTTTGATAATCATCCAGTGGTATTGGTGGCAGACGAAACAGCTGGTTTGATCAACAGATGGGCAAGAGATCCGAGTTTTTCTTTAGAGGATGCAGAAAATCTGGCTGATTGTTTGCGCCGTTTGCAGCGTGAGGCCAGTCAAGTACAAGCTCGCCGTTTATTGGGAAAACCCCAGGATTCTTTGAGTTTTTTTGGTCCTGTGATGGCACGTTTGGGAAATTCTTCTATTGTGTCGATAGGCGAAGCAACCGATGCAACGAATGCATTTAGGCAAAGACGTGATGTATTACGTCGTCATTTGTTGACGCAGGAAATCGTTGGTGTGGGTAGTTTGTTTATGGCCGATCCGAATGAAGGAAATTTGGTGTTGACAGCGGAAATAAAGCGTTTTTCGGCAGCTTACAATACTTTGATGAGTCAACCCTTCATGCAGCGTATGGCGCGCGGTAGTGGAGCAAAAGAGGATTATTCAAATGGCGTAACTTGGAATTTGGCGCAATTAAGCGGTATCAAGGATTTAGCTTCTGCTGTGCGTACTTACAGTACGGAAGGAGTGCAGGGGTTTGATGCTAGTTTGCGACCAAGCATCGTGCGTTTGGTGCAAGCGCAGTTTAAGACCAATGTTGATGGTTTATTCTGGCAGGCTGCCATGCCTTTGAATGGTGGAAATGGTGATGGCAAGATTTATGGCGTCAGCGATGCAACCACAGGACTGTTGGCACAGGTCAATAATTTGACTGCTGCAATACGTTTATATCGTTTGGCCTTTAATGCGGACGAAGGTGTAGAACCGCGTGCTGGCACGGCCGGTGAGTTGTTGATTTCTGAGGCGCAGCGTTTGTTGGATCGTTTGGATGCGCGTTTGAGTACGGAGGATCCTTATGCATCCATGATCGCTGATGTGCGGCGTTGGATGACTAGTCCTACTTTCCCAGGACGTCCTTTGGGCAACACAATGCGAGGCAATCCGAAGGAGCGTTTGGCGTTGGCACGTGAATTTGCACGTAGTCAGTATGGTGTACCGGTGGCACTGTTGTTAGATGGATTGACAGCGCTTTCTCCTGCTAGCGTACGTGAAGAAACGATGCAGCGTCGGCGTCGCTTCCTGGATGTATTGGAGTCATTTGATAAAGGTACTACCACCAATGGTTTGTATGAGCTTGAGCAATATATTCTCAATTTGGCCAAGTGGAGTGATCCAGATGACTGTGTACGTTTCTTGGCGGACCGCGCACCGACTTCTTGGCGTTCTGATTATTTTTCCATGCGATTTGCTGCGTTAGATGAGCCGGTAACAGAGGCATGCGTGCAACGTGTGGCGGACGGTCGACGTCGAAAATACGAAGAATTTGCCAGTTGGTTTAATACCAATGTTGCCGGTCATCAACCATTTGGTAGTGCAGCAGTCACCCCGCTATCTCGCCGTAGCTTCTCGGCTGTGTTGGCGCGCTATCGTGATTTGCGTAAGCAATTGCCTGTGATTCCAACCGAATGGACGCAATCGACAGCCCAGTTTTTTGATCAAATGGACGCTTTGTCAGAGCGTTTTGGCACCGTAGAGCGTAATAAATCCGCATCAGCTGTCACTACGACCGTAGAGCCTGCTGAGGGCTTAGTACAGGGGCGCCTATCTTTCCGTACCAATAGTAGTGAGGCGGTGTTAGCAGATCAAATTATTGATGCCAGTATCCAATCTGGTGCGCGCCAGTATGGTTTGCGCAGCAGTAAGGATTTATTCGAATGGCGTATTGGTGATCCAATCGAGGTCCGTTTGCGCTGGGCTGCATTGTCACCTTATGTGCCAGTGACTGGGCGGGAAGGGAAAGAAAATTACAGTGTTTCTGACCGCACCGTGACATTCAAATTTACTGGCGATTGGGCTTTGTTCGATTTGTTGCGTCGTCATGCCGTGCGTGGTGATGGTTATGGACAAGTGGTATTGCGTTTTAGCACGCAAGTCGTTGGGCCACAGGGACGACGTGTTGCACAGTTCTTTGCAACTTTAGCTGCACCGACGGAACAAATTCCATTTGCGCTTGATTTCCCAGAAAGTGCACCTGCTTTGTCTGGTTCGAGTCGCATGGATGTTTCTTCTTTAAAACTGGACTAACACACTTATGATCAACGATTTTGATTGGACCTTGGTACTACAGCCTTTGTCTGGAGATAATCCTTGTGGCGTGGATGTGCAATACGATGCTGCGTATGACAATATTCGGCGCGCGCGTCAGGCAGATGCTGATGTGTTGCCGGCAGGTGTTTGGGAGCGACAAAGCAAAAAAATTGATTGGCCCAGTGTTGGCCGTCTTTGCTATGACATGTTGGTGCAGCGTTCTAAGGATTTGCAAGTAGCGGCCTGGTTGATTGAAGCTTTAGTGCGTACTAATCAGTTGGAAGGCATGGCTAAGGGCGTCACCTTGTTTACAGAGTTGGTGAAAACGTTTTGGGATGATGTGTATCCCCAGTTGGAAATTGAAGACAATGGTCAAGCGGATGCTGGATTGCGTTTGCGTGCTGTAGATTGGTTATTACGTGAAGGGTTGAAATGGTTTAATTTGGGCTTACTCGCTGCGCCAGATGCGCATGCACTGCTTGAGTCTGATCGTGTTACTCGACACATGCATTTGCAAACCATTGAGACGCAATTGACATCGTTGGAAATTTTCCTTGATACCAAAATTCCTGGGCAAACACCTACTTTCCGCGAGTTGGTGAGCCGCGTGAAAACAGAGCGTGTTGCAAGTGCACCAG
>CAZMPS010000204.1:0-3362 GCA_964568305.1 uncultured Burkholderiaceae bacterium | reverse complement strand
CCATTGCTGCAGCTGACACACCAAATTTTTCTTCGAATGCTTTAACTAAGTCATTCAAATCCATGACGGACATAGCACCTACTGCTTCCAGAATATCGTCTTTACTTATTGCCATTTAAAACTCCTATTTAATCAATTAAGAGAAAAAGCCAACTACGCTTTAACCCAATGCCATCATTATCTTTTGTTTACATCAGCCGCAAGATTAAACAGCTTCAGCTTCTTTTTTCGCTGCAAGTGCGGCAAGTCCACGAGCAAAACCCGAAACTGGCGCCTGCATAACACCCAATAACTGAGATACTAAAACTTCACGATTAGGAATACTCGCCAAGGCAGCAATTGCAGATTTATCCAATGATTTTCCGGCAAAATTACCCGCTTTAACGACCAATTTATCATTTGATTTAGCAAAATCATTAATTACTTTCGCCGCAGCAACTGCATCTGCAGAAATCGAATAAATCAATGGACCAGTCATTTCAGAAGCCAAATCAGCAAACGCGGTACCCTCAACAGCACGACGTGCGAGCGTATTCTTCAACACATGCAAATACACACCTTGAGCACGCGCTTTAGCTCTCAGCTGCGTCAAATCCGCAACCTGGATACCGCGATACTCTGCCACAACAATAGTTTGAGCTATTGCAACGTTGGCAGAAATTTCGGCGACTAAAGCCTTTTTATCATTTAGATTAAGACCCACGGTCAATCTCCATAAATAATGCGCAATAAATATCTCAAATGAACATTTATCTTGCATCGGTTCAAACACGGCATCCGATACTAGGAGCTCAAAACTGAAAACCAGTCCCAATACACCAAAATTCGCTCGGGTACACCATCTGCGCTGGGTACTTAAAAACTAAGTGCTTTAACCTCACACAAAAAATTCTGTAATTTCTTGCGTATTGCCCAACGGTCTTTGATTGTCTAAATTGACTCAAACTAAAAATCAACTTAGCCCAAAGAAACACCTCACGCGATTAAGCATGAGGTTTAAATACAAAAACAATCAATTAAATAACACCTATTGATAATCACGCCGACAAAAAAGTACTAGATAGCCAACGTAGTTTGATCAACGCGCACGCCTGCACCCATCGTAGATGAGAGAGAAACACGACGCACATAAACACCTTTGCTAGTAGCAGGCTTAACTTTATTGAGGGCATCAATTAACGCAACCAAATTCGACTTAAGTGCCTCGTCAGCAAACGACTTGCGACCAATAGTAGCGTGAATAATCCCACTTTTATCAGTACGATACTGCACTTGACCAGCTTTTGCATTTCTTACAGCAGTAGCAACGTCTGAGGTCACAGTGCCAACTTTAGGATTAGGCATCAAGCCACGAGGACCAAGAACCTGCCCCAATGTTCCAACCACACGCATAGTATCTGGAGAAGCAATAACGATATCAAAAGGCATATTACCCGCCTTAATTTGTTCAGCTAAATCTTCCATACCCACAATATCAGCACCAGCAGCTTTAGCTTGCTCAGCCTTCTCACCTGTTGCAAACACTGCAACGCGGACCACCTTACCAGTGCCTGCTGGCAACACTACCGAACCACGAACAACTTGATCAGACTTTTTGGGATCAACACCCAACTGAACCGATACATCAATTGATTCGTTAAACTTGGCAGTAGCAAACTCTTTAACAATTGCAATCGCATTTTCGTATGAATATATTTTCGTACGATCTACTTTTGATTTAAATGCTTTAACGCGCTTGGATAATTTAGCCATTATAGACCCTCCACCGTAAGACCCATAGAACGCGCCGAACCAGCAATAGTACGCACAGCCGCTTCCATATCAGCAGCAGTAAGATCTGGCATCTTTTGCGCCGCAATTGCCTCTGCTTGCTGACGAGTTAGCTTACCAACCTTATCAACATGCGGTTTAGCAGAACCTTTTTGCACACCAGAAGCTTTTTTGATCAGATACGTCGCAGGAGGTGTCTTCATTACAAAAGTAAAGGACTTGTCCGCAAATGCTGTGATCACAACAGGAATCGGCATACCAGGCTCAATACCTTGAGTCTGCGCATTGAATGCTTTACAAAATTCCATAATATTCAGACCACGCTGACCTAAAGCTGGCCCTATTGGTGGAGAAGGATTGGCTTTACCGGCTGGCACTTGCAGCTTAATAAAACCTATAATTTTTTTTGCCATTATTAGCCCCTACGATTCTTGAGTAGTAACGCCCACAATTTGCCATTAAATTTTTAGCTTGTTGCGGGCTCCTCTTATTAAATAAAACAAATAAAAATCCAATTAGATTTTTATACTTTTTCGACCTGACCAAACTCCAACTCAACCGGTGTGGCACGACCAAAAATAACCACAGAGACTCGCACACGCGATTTCTCATAACTAACCTCCTCAACACTGCCGTTAAAATCGGTAAATGGCCCATCTTTGATACGAACCAACTCACCAACCTCGTAAAGCACTTTTGGACGAGGTTTTTCTATACCTTCCTGCATTTGTTGCATAATCTTTTCGATTTCACGCGGAGGTATTGGAGTGGGTTTATTGGACTTTCCACCTATAAAACCAGCAACTTTATTAGTATTTTTCACTAAATGCCACGTCTCATCGGTCATTTCCATCTCAACCAACACATACCCTGGAAAAAAACGACGCTCGGTAACCGTTTTTTGTCCATTTTTAACCTCAACAACTTCCTCAATGGGCACCAATATTTGACCAAACTGATCTTGCATTTCAGCGCGCTCAATACGCTCAGTAAGCGCACGCTGCACACTCTTCTCCATACCAGAGTACGCCTGAACCACATACCAACGCTTCCCAGCAGAAGCTGCAGTTGACTCAATAGAAACAGACACACCAGCTTGCACACTTTCGGCCATTATTTCTTCCAACCCAGTATTAAGTCATACAACAAAAATTCCAGCAATTTATCCACACCCCATAGGAAAACCGCCATAACAAGAACAAAACCAAATACGACCGCAGTAATTTGCAAGGCCTCTTTACGCGTTGGCCAAACCACCTTTTTTGTTTCCCGCATCGCTTCTTTGGAAAAACCAACGAACCTACGACCTACGTTAGACGACCACGCAAAAATAACAAAAAACAACAAACCACCAAATAAAATACCAAGACGAAGCAGTGAACTACCAGAAAAAGAATAAAATCCAACGACACCAGCAAGCAGGGAAAACAAAGCCAGTACGATTTTTATTCGCTCACCTGATACATCAACGTCTTGTATGGAATGATTAGACATATTTTTCCACTTTCAGTGTCTTACCTAAAAACTGTGGCAGGGACGGAGGGCATCGAACCCCCAACCTTCGGTTTTGGAGACCGACGCTCTGCCAATTG
>CAZMPS010000203.1:0-3387 GCA_964568305.1 uncultured Burkholderiaceae bacterium | reverse complement strand
AGCGAATTCCACGCGAAATACCTGGCGTAATATCAATAACTCCTTTACGTGCTAATGATTGTAAATGTTCCTCTGCTGCATTAGCCGACCGAAATCCAAGCTCCTGTGCAATTTCTGCTCGAGTAGGAGGAAACCCGGTGTTTTCAATAGCATCTTTGATCAAGTTCAGGATTTGTTCTTGGCGTGCAGTCAGTTTTAACATGGCTATTGTTTTTAAGGGAAGGAGGGTAATAATTAATATGTAATTTTATACAGTATTTTGGGGAATGCAAGGGAATTTAAGTTTTGCAGTTTAAGCATATTAAAAATTAAAAGCACCGAAAAAACACCGAAAAAACAAAGAGTGATTTCATTAAAAAATCCGCTTGATATGTCATAAAGCCGTCATATTTCAACTTTAACATCTCGTCAGTTTAAAGTTATTCGAAAATCAACTATCTAATCTCGGAAACATTCGTTTTCTTTTGATATGAAGCTGCGTAACCTGATGACTTTCTAATAATTACCAATTAATTACAAGTTAATTGGTAATTAATTATTAATTGTCTAGTGATTTTAAAGAAATCAATTTAAGGAATGGTGCTCTGTGATGGAGTCAAAAAAAATATTGGAAGATTGGCTAAGTGTTTATGTGCATCAACATGATGTTCCATTTAATGCATCTACCTTCAAGACATCAAATGCTAATGGCGTAATGGGCATACGTTATGGTGCTTTCGATATTGTGATTGAAATAGACGGTAAAAATTTTGTTTATTTTCATGTGCGTTTGATGGCACTACCAACCATTGATCAATCATCGTTTCTTCAATTTTTATTGCGTTTAAATTTATCTTGCTTGCAAGTAAAGGGGTCAACATTGGCGCTTGATGCAACGCAATCTTTTGTATTGTTGTGTTTTAGGCAATGCATGGAAACGATGGATGAGCAAATCTTTGCTTCTTTGTTGTCCTCTTTTGCCCTACACGCAGAAAAATTATATGAAGCGTTAAAAAAAGAAGTAAGTATGGGGACGAATATAGAAAAAAATACGAAATTAAATTCGACAATCAAAAACAACAAAATGGATATGCAAAACGATATTTCTCTTTTTGCACATCAGGGAATACGCGCATAAATATAAATTCCACATACACATATGTTGCAACTCACTAACACATTTTTTTCTTATTTACCATCTCCAGCGAACTATCTTCCTTCTGTAGATGATGTGGAAAATTTTTTCGTAGAAAATGTGGAAAGTATTGTTGATGTAATAGATGGGGTTCTTGAAAATAGATTTTTTGCTGATGAAATAGAATATATTGCCCCAGCAAGATTGGGTGAGCTTTCAGACGTAGCGCAACCTGTTCTTGATTTGTAATTCAGCCGTCTTCCTCTTGAAGAAAATGTTGTGGTGGCAGTAGAAGAAAGTGGAGGGGCTTTAAACTCTTTCAGCCTGGAGGGATCTGTTGGTGATCGGAGGGATTTATCCAATTTTGAGTTTGAAAGAACTCTTCATGATTCTGTTCTGGTAGTTGGTAAGAATGTTGACACAACCAATACTCATGAGAGCATTGTTAATGACTTGAAAAGCACAACATCTTCAGGCGGGGATGAACCTTCTTCCACAGGCGAATCTTCAAAAAGCAATTATTGGGATTCGCCCCTAACTTGGTTTTCTGCTAACCATGATCCGATTTTCGGGATGAATTATTGGACCCGCTATAGTGCACTTGTAGCTTCTATGCTCGCCAATTTTCATAAACTGCCAGTTGAAGCGGTCGGTAATGTTATTGGCATAGCCGGGGTTGGTGGTGTGGTGGACACTTATATCATCGGAAAAAGAGTGCGGGATACGGTAACAGCGCTTTGGAATAGTAAGCAGACAACGCAAGAGTTTGAAGAGAGTCAAAATACACTTGCGGAATTAATTAAAACCCAGCCCAAAAAAGAAAATAAAGGAGTGGAAACTAATCCACTGACTTCCGAAAATATTTTGAATGCTGCTAAAGAAGCACGCTCTGCTCGTGCTAAAAAACATAAGTTGGATGAAGCTTACAAACATACTTATGAGCATATGACCGATGGTGTCCGTTACATATTGGTATCTTGGACCGTGCGTACATTTTTTGCCGTGAGATTGTTTTTGCATACTGTCACATGGCTTGCTCAGGCTTCAGGCATTCTTGGCGTGGTTGCAGGTGGACTACAAATGATTTCAGGTTTGCTCAAATGGCGCTCCGCTCAAGAAAAATCTTCTGAACTCAAAAAAATAGTGAAAAAACTGGAAGCAGAGTTAGAAGCATTGAAAAAATTGGAAGAACTGGCCGCACAAGTATTGGAGGCAGAATTCGATCAGTTGCCAAAGGTGGATGTGCAACTGGAAAGGCATCTCCTTAAACATATTAAAAACCAGCGTCAAAAAGCACTCCATAAAGCAAGAGAAAAAAGATTTAGAGCAAAATGTGAAGCTGCAGCGGGAACAGGAGCACTAGCTTTTGGTGTCGCTGCTTTGTTTGTTTGGCCCTGCATTTTTGGATCAATTGCTGTCGGTTTGATTTATGCAACTTTTCGCATTTATAAGGGAGTTGAACTTTATTTTTCAAATAGGCACGAAAACCAGCAAAAAGAAGAATGGCGTCAACAGGCCGAACAAGCAGATGATGGGGTGGGAAATGATCATAAGCTACAGCTAATAGAAGAAAATCCTTACTATGCCGTACGTTATTTAGTTGAATCGATGCAAGTTCAAGATGGTGTTCTATGGTCGCTGCAAGATTTTCTTCAAAAGCTAGGTATTCCAGAAGCTAATATCCAAGCAGTGCTTTTATCGGCCAAAGATCAGCCATCTGCTGCTTGCAAAGAGCTAGAAGATATGTTTTTTAGTGAAAAGTGGTTAGAAGGTAAGTCGGGTCAGACATCTGACTTATCTTTAACAGCCGAATACATGGGAAACATGGGAAAATCCATAAGCTAGAATACGTCGCGAGTGTTATTAGAGGTATTTTCGCGACAGAATCACTGTTAAGAGTTTTTAGAATTGTTCGGTTTTGTAGCACATGAATTGTCCGCTTTTTTGCCGCGGTCGGAAAGCGGTGTAGGGCGTAGCCCGGAACCGATTTCCGACCGCGGCGGCACGCCTGGCGGACGGTTCAGGCGACCTGTTTTGATGGGGTGGTGATAGGCTTTCCATCCGGTGCATATTGCGCCAATCGGCGCGGGCCATGGAATACTGCCAGACTTCCATACGGATAACGATGTACCTTGATTAAAAACTCGCGACACTCGCGACAGAATCACTTGACAAACAAGGGGGAGTCTTTATAATTGCGCCCTGTTGTTGATGCGGGAGTAGCTCAGTTGGTAGAGCGCAACCTTGCCAAGGTTGAGGTCGAGAGTTCGAGA
>CAZMPS010000202.1:0-3403 GCA_964568305.1 uncultured Burkholderiaceae bacterium | reverse complement strand
AGCTAATGGTATTAATAATAGTAATAATTACACTTTGTCATTGTCGCAGCCATTGTTGAATATGGCGAATTGGGAGCAATACGAACAAGGTAAGTTGGCTGTGGCTAGTAGCGAAGCAGCATTTGCTCAGGCGCAACAAAATCTGATGGTGCGAGTGAGTCAAGCGTATTTTGATGTGTTGGCTGCGCAAGATACGCTTACTTTTGTGCAAAGCCTAAAACAAGCTAACAAAGAGCAATTGGATTATGCCAAGCGTAATTTTGAAGTCGGTATCAAAACGATTACCGATACGCACGAAGCGCAAGCTCGTTACGATCTTGCTGTCGCGCAGGAATTGGCGGCAGTGAATGATGTGGCAATCAAACGCACTGCATTGCAGCAAATCATTGGGAAAGACGCAAAGACATTGGCCGTATTAAAGCCAGGTATTGTCATGACAGCACCTCAACCGGCGCAAATTGAGCCTTGGGTAATGTCAGCTGAGAAAAAGAACTATGGTGTGATAGGTGCTGAAATTGCATTGAGAAGTGCTCAGCGCGATGTCGCTAAAAATCGTGCAGGACACTATCCAACGGTGAGTTTGGTGGCGAGCGCCACTCGCAATAGCAATAACGGCAATGCCCAGGCAATTAATGGGAGCAGTGCCAATTCCAACAATAATGCAATTGGCATTCAATGGAATGTGCCTTTGTTTTCTGGCTTTTCCATTGATAGCAAAGTGACAGAATCAATCGCTTTGGAAGACAAAGCACGCTACGACCTGGAAAACGCTCGCCGCACTGCAGCGCAAGCAGCACGTTTATCGTATTTAGGTGTTAATAGTGGTTTGGCGCAAATCAAGGCTTTGGAAACAGCGGAAACTTCTAGCTTGTCTGCGCTGGCTTCGAACAAGTTGGGCTATGAAGTCGGTGTACAAATCAATATCGATGTCTTGAATGCCCAGCAGCAATTATTTTCCACTCGCAGGGATTTAGCCAAAGCGCGTTACGACACCATCATGAGCGGCTTACGTCTAAAGTCTGCTGCTGCTACTTTGAAAGAAGATGATTTAGTGCTGATTAATGGCTTGTTGCAGCGTTAAGTTTTTCATCAAACTTCGGTTGGCAATTTGTAAGAAAAACCCTGTTTAATCAATGCTTGTTGATAGGCTTAGCCAGTATAATGCCCGCCTTACATTTGCTTTCTTACATTTTTTTTGAGTTTTGTCGCCATGCGAGAAAAATACACGCCGTCCGAGGTTGAAAAATCCGCCCAACAACACTGGCAAGCCATTGATGCTTATAAAGCGGTGAAAGACGATCCGCGTTTTCCTAAAGGAAAGTTTTACGCTTGTTCCATGTTGCCTTATCCATCCGGCAAGTTGCACATGGGGCATGTGCGTAATTACACCATCAACGATGTGATGTATCGCCATCGGCGTATGAATGGTTACAACGTCTTGATGCCGATGGGTTGGGATGCGTTTGGCATGCCGGCGGAAAATGCTGCTATGGCGAATCATGTGCCACCAGCGCAGTGGACGATTGCTAATATTGCGTACATGAAGCAGCAGATGCAGGCTATGGGATTGGCGATTGATTGGTCGCGTGAAATGACGGCGTGTAAGCCAGATTATTACCGTTGGAATCAGTGGATGTTTTTGAAGATGTTGGAAAAGGGCATCATTTATCAAAAAACAGGTAGCGTGAACTGGGATCCGATTGATCAAACTGTGTTGGCGAATGAACAGGTGATTGATGGGCGCGGTTGGCGTTCTGGCGCCTTGATTGAGAAGCGCGACATTCCGATGTATTACGTGAAAATCACTTCGTATGCAGAAGAATTGCTGCATCACGTCGATCATGATTTGGCTGGTTGGCCTGAGCGTGTACGCCTGATGCAGTCAAACTGGATAGGTAAATCTAGCGGCGTGCGCTTTGCTTTTCCGCATGACATTCAGCACGAAGGCAAGTTAATTAACGATGGTAAGCTGTGGGTATTTACCACGCGTGCCGATACCATCATGGGCGTGACGTTTTGCGCCGTGGCACCCGAACATCCATTGGCCATTCACGCTGCACAAAATAATCCAGAGCTTGCCGCCTTCATTGCTGAATGCAAACTTGGTAGCGTGATTGAAGCCGATATGGCCACCATGGAAAAGAAAGGGATGGCGACCGGTTTGTTTGTCACCCATCCTTTGACTGATCAAAAAATCGAAGTTTGGGTCGGCAATTACGTCTTAATGACGTACGGTGATGGCGCGGTGATGGGCGTGCCGGCGCATGATGAGCGCGATTTTGCTTTCGCCAAAAAATATCAATTGCCGATTAAGCAGGTTATTGCTGCAGAAAGTGCGACGTTCTCTCTGGATGCTTGGCAAGAATGGTATGGTCGCAAAGAGGGCGTGACGTGTATTCATTCCGGCAAGTACGACGGTTTATCGCATCAGGCGGCGGTTGATGCGGCGGCTGATGATTTAGAAAAGTTGGGCTTAGGTGAGAAGAAAATCACCTATCGCTTGCGTGATTGGGGCATTTCTCGTCAGCGTTATTGGGGTACGCCAATTCCTATCATCCATTGTGCTGATTGCGGGGCTGTGCCGGTGCCAGAGCAAGATTTGCCCGTGGTATTGCCAGAAGATTGCGTGCCGGATGGCAGTGGTAATCCACTTAATAAGCATGAACGATTTTTGCAAGTTGATTGCCCAGCGTGTGGCAAAGCCGCACGCCGTGAAACCGACACCATGGATACCTTTGTCGATTCATCCTGGTATTACATGCGTTATTGCTCTCCCAATGCCGACAATGCCATGGTTGATGCTGCTGAAATCGATTACTGGATGCCGATGGATCAATATATTGGCGGAATTGAACATGCGGTGATGCATTTGTTATACGCACGTTTCTGGACCAAAGTCATGCGAGATATGGGCTTAGTGAAATTCGACGAGCCTTTCACCAATTTGTTGACGCAAGGCATGGTGTTGAACGAAACCTATTATCGTGAAGATGAGGCTGGTAAAAAGACTTGGTTTAATCCGGATTTGATTGAGCTCAGTTTTGATGATAAGGGGCGTTTGCTAGCTGCCAAATTGAAAAATGATGGTTTGCCAGTGAAAATTGGTGGCACCGAAAAAATGTCAAAATCCAAAAACAATGGCATTGATCCGCAAGCGCAAATCGATCAATACGGCGCTGACACGGCACGCTTGTTTACCATGTTTGCAGCGCCACCTGAGCAAACGTTGGAATGGTCCGATAGCGGTGTGGAAGGTGCACATCGCTTTTTGCGTCGCATTTGGGATTTTGCACAACAGCCAGGCCTGGCTGGTGTCAGTACGATGGCACAGGATTATCCAGCTGATTTTGTTGCTACGCAGCGCAAGAGTCAGGGGAAGGAAGACAAAGAAATCTGGGCCATG
>CAZMPS010000201.1:0-3403 GCA_964568305.1 uncultured Burkholderiaceae bacterium | reverse complement strand
CCGAGTGAGTGCGGTTTTTGTCCCCATTGTTATTGGCCTTGCATTATTGACTTTCAGTGGCTGGCTTCTTGCTGGTGCCAGTACAGAGCAGGCCTTGATTAATGCTGTCGCTGTTCTAGTGATCGCTTGTCCTTGTGCACTTGGTCTGGCTACACCCACTGCCATCATGGTTGGTACAGGTGTAGCTGCTCGCCAGGGTATTCTCATCAAGGATGCCGAGGCGCTGGAAGTGGCGCATTTGGTGACTATCGTGGCTTTCGACAAGACAGGCACGTTGACTGAAGGTAAGCCGTCGTTGGTCGTAATCGAGGCAATTGATGGAAAAGATTCGGAAGGAGTGTTACAACTCGCTGCCACATTGCAGAAGAGTAGTGACCATCCGCTTGCGCATGCGGTGATGGAGAAGGTCAGGGATCAGCATTTCACTGTGCCGCAGGCACATGAGGTTCGGGCGCTGCCGGGTCGGGGAGTACAAGCAGTGGTCGATGGCCGTCACCTATTGTTGGGCAGCACGCGCTTGATGAACGAGGAACATGCCGATCCGGGTACGCTGCTGGTCACGGCTGAGCGCCTTGAGCGTGAAGGTCGAACTATCTCTTGGCTGCTCGCACGTGAGGACAATCGGGCTTATGTACTAGGTTTGCTAGCCTTTGGTGACATGATTAAACCAGCGGCCTATGCTGCTGTCGCACGGTTGAGCAAGCTTGGTATTCAGACGGTGATGTTGACCGGTGACAACTACGGTAGTGCCCATGCTGTGGCACGCGAACTTGGTATCAATGACGTCCATGCAGAATTGTTGCCGGGTGATAAGGCGGGTATCGTGCAGGAATTACGCAAGCAGGGGCACATTGTGGCAATGGTGGGTGATGGACTGAACGATGCGCCATCTCTGGCGGCGGCGGACGTTGGCTTGTCCATGTCGACTGGTACTGATGTCGCGATGGAGGCGGCAGGTATTACCCTCATGCGTGGTGATCCGCGTTTGGTGGCGGACTCATTTGACGTTTCGCGCCGTACTTACTCAAAAATTAAGCAAGGCCTATGTTGGGCATTTGCGTAAAACGTACTAGGTATTTCTTTGGCAGCATTGGGCATGCTAAGTCCTGTCATCGCTGGTGCAGCCATGGCTTTCAGCAGTGTGAGTGTCGTCACCAATGCCTTGATGTTGCGTCGCTGGCGAGGTACGGCGTCTGCCACTGATTTGCCAAAAATCCGTTGAGCGGAATTAAGGCACTTTTTTAAAATGTTTTGCGGTCTACAATGTTGCTTTGGATGATGCTAATTGGGATTGTGAAATGAGAGATTGAGTATGAAGAGTATGAAGAGTATGAAATTTGTTTATAAATTGATCGACTCTCCATTAGGAAAATTAACCATCGTCGCTCAATCATCCAAGTTGGTAGCGATATTGTGGGAAAACGATCAACCCAATCGCGTTCGTTTGGGTGAAATGGAGCAAGAGGATAACGATTCAACGTTATTAGAAGTAGAGCGACAATTGCAGGAATATTTTCAAGGTAAACGTCAACAATTTGACCTTCCGCTTGAATTTAATGGTACAGAGTTCCAAAAACAGGTTTGGCAAACGTTATTGCAAATTCCCTATGGTGAAACGCGTAGTTATTTAGATATTGCAATGGCAATTGGGAATAAAAAAGCGGTGCGCGCCGTGGGCGCAGCCAATGGGCGCAATCCGATTTCTATTATCGCACCGTGTCACCGCGTGATCGGTGCATCGGGGGCGTTAACGGGTTTTGCGGGTGGTTTGGAAGCGAAGGCTTTGCTGTTGTCGTTGGAGCAAAAGGCAGCCGGTTTGTTTTGAGGGTTAAATATCCGCCTCAGTCACATTTCCATTTTCTTCCATCCAGGCACGTCGGGCGGCAGCTTCGGTTTTACCCATCAGCATGTTGAAGCGTTGTTCTGAGAATTGTTGATCGTAATCGCCCAGATTGATTGGCAATAGGCGGCGAGTATCGGGATTCATGGTGGTTTCCCATAGTTGTTCGGCGTTCATTTCACCCAAACCTTTGAAGCGTGAAATCGACCAGGTGTCGTTTTTTACCCCTTCTTTGCGTAATTTGTCTTCGATGATGGCTAACTCGCTGTCATCCAAGGCGTACATTTTTTGAATAGGTTTTTTGCCACGTGCAGGGGCATCGACGCGATACAAAGGCGGACGGGCGATGCAGATATGACCGTGCTTGATGAGTTGCGGAAAATGTTTGAAAAACAAAGTCAGTAGCAGTACCTGGATATGCGAACCATCAACGTCGGCATCGGATAGGATGCAGATTTTGCCGTAGCGTAAATTGCTCAAATCCACTGTGTCATGTTCGCTGTGTGGATCGATACCGATGGCGACGGAAATATCGTGAATTTCATTATTAGCAAACAAGCGGTCACGTTCGGTTTCCCAAGAGTTCAAGACTTTGCCACGCAAAGGAAGAATGGCTTGGAATTCTTTGTTTCGTCCCATTTTGGCTGAGCCGCCGGCGGAATCACCCTCTACCAAAAATAATTCATTCCGAGCGATATCGCTGGATTCACAATCGGTTAATTTACCTGGCAAAACAGCGACGCCAGAGGACTTCTTTTTTTCGACTTTTTGTGCCGAACGCAAGCGGGATTGCGCTTGTTTGATGATGAGTTCGGCCAGTTTTTTGCCATCATTGATGTGCTGGTTCAGCCATAAATCCAGCGCTGGTTTAATGATGGTAGAGACCAGGCGAACCGCATCGCGTGAATTCAAGCGCTCTTTGATTTGCCCCTGAAATTGTGGATCCAACACTTTGGCTGATAAGACGAAAGAAGCACGTGCAAACACGTCTTCTGGCAGCAATTTAATTCCTTTCGGCAACAGCGCATGCATTTCGATAAAGCTTTTAATTGCGCCAAACAAGCCTTCACGCAAGCCCGATTCATGCGTCCCACCGTTAAAAGTAGGGATCAAATTGACATACGACTCGCGCACGGTCGCGCCTTCTTGCGTCCAAGCCACTACCCAGGCCGCGCCTTCGCCTTCAGCAAAACCTTCTGCGTTGCTACTTCCCGCACTCATGTATTGTGCGCCTTCAAACAGCGGAATCAAGGCGCCTTGATCGGAGGTTTTAGCCAACGATTCATTCAAATAATCGCGCAAACCTTGCTCGTATTGCCAGGTCTGGCTATCGCCCGTTTTTTGATTGTGTAACGTGACTTTGACACCAGGCAGCAAAACCGCTTTGGAATGCAGTGAACGCTGCAAATCCAGTGGTGGAATGACGGGAGAATCGAAATATTTGGGATCCGGCCACACGGTGATGCGGGTACCGGTTTTTTTGCTGATGTCTCTCGGCGCTTTGGTCGATTGCAGCGCTTCGACTACGGAGCCATCAGCAAAAGCGATGGTGTGGATGCCACC
>CAZMPS010000200.1:0-3428 GCA_964568305.1 uncultured Burkholderiaceae bacterium | reverse complement strand
GCGAGCACATTAAATGTCGATGATGCCACTTCTCTCTTTTATATGGCGCAATGTTGTCTGGCAGACAATCGGCATGAGCAAGCACAGAGTGTGTTCGAGATTTTCTTAGAAGAAACGCAAAACAAAGCACAACATGCCACCATGCATCAACGAGCACAGTATTTAGTGTCAACCTTACAAAACCGTCAATCCGCATCTTAAAGATTAAAGAGAGATTAATATGGCTGTCATTACAACAAACGATACAAACGTACAATTGGCAACAATTGTTGGCACATCATCTGTTGAAAAAACACAAGATATTAGCCAAACACCGCTAGATGGTAATCTTTCCCGGGCTTGGTCGGTGTTGAAGAACTATGCACAACATATCGATCCTGATAATAATGAATCGGATCAACCTGTTATTGACGCACCAAGCACAAACGCATCCAATTCAAATTTAGAGGCTGGGCAATACGCCCTAATGAGTCTGTTAAGCGATTTGAATAATGCGATGATAAAAACCATTCAACTCAATATCAACAACGACCTGGTTGATCGCAAAAATGCCTCTGATCAAATCATAAAAAAACTGAATGACGCGATTCATAAAATGGAAAGCGCACGTAAAAAAGCGCATAGGAGAAATGTTCTTTCGATTATTACCGATGTCTGCATGTGCATCGGCGCAGCGTTAGCCGTTGCCGGCGCAGCAGCATTATCAATAGCAACAGGTTTTGCTGCCACGCCTTTATTGGTGATTACATCTCTCATGCTAGCTCAAACTGTTGCTAGCGTGATCAGCAAGCATACAGGAGGACCAGATATGAGTATTTCTGGCGCTGTGACTGCACTCTCCTTGGAAATTTTAAAGGGATGCGGTATGTCAGATGACCAAGCGAAAAAATTTGCTCCTATCCTAGCACTGGGTGTCACACTGGTATTTATGGCTGCGGCAGTCGCCAGCGGCAATCCCATGGCCGCTATCACGCCACTCCTCGTCTCACCAGAATTTTTTGGCAATGCTGCGACTTCTATCGCCAAACTGAGCGGTGAATCTGAGGAAACTTCTATGTATATTGGCATGTCGATCACTTTTGGATGCGCCTTGGTCGGTGCAGCCTTAATGGGCGTGCAAGCAGGCAACATATCAGGAGCCGCCATGGGAGAAGGAGGAGACATGACTAAAAAGATGGCGTTTGCCGCGCAACTGGGGTTGAAAGCAAGTCAAGCAGGCATCATCGTCGGCCTGGCCAACTCCGGTGCCACCATAGGTTCCAGCAGTTTAGATATTTCTATCGCAGAAGATGAAAAAAGTGCTGCATATGCGCAAGCTAGCGTGCAGAGAATTAATGCCTTGATACAAAAAATCATGCAAATGATGGCAGACAATAAAGATGATGTAGAAAGTCTGATCAACCAATCTACCAATATGTTGGATAGTATGGCTAAAACGGTTAAAGAAAGATCAGCGTTAATGCAACAATTAGTGGGACAAATTGCGTAAATTACATAGCGAAATTACATAACACATAGCATTGAAACTGAACAAATTAAAAATTATTAAATTATTAAATTATTAATCACCCTCCTTTTTAATTTTATAGAGAGCCTATCATGAGTGTCACTGTTAACGTTAATTCCACTCAGTGGACTGCAATAGCGCAGGAAGATAGAGATGAAGCAAAAAACTTTGATGTAAATTCCGACACGTATAAAGCATTGATAGCAGCAGCCAACGCTGCTGACACAGCAGCACAAAATCCCACGAATACAGCATTAGCAGCCGCCGCAGCCCAAGCGGAATTAACAGCAATCAATGCGTTGAAGGCCGATTCCACAGCAAGTGCGACATTGGCAGCCTATAAAGTCGATATAGCTACTGTTCTGGACATTCCACATCCAGAAAATACCGACACCAATGAAGCACTTTTGATGGCTAAATTAAATCAGATTGCCAATTCCAAATATTCTGATGGAACAGCAGAAGGAGATTTAGTGGTCATCATGATGCTGCTTTTGCAATTTGCTCAAATTGCAAAAACAGCAGCGCGTACCGAGCGCAAGGCTGAACTGGATTCCGCGCTCGCCGCACTGAATAACGCCGCTGAAAAAATCCATGCCGCTGCATTGGATCGCTACAATGGCGCGATAGGAAAAGCAGTATTCGAAATCGCAGGCGCCGCCACAACCATCGCCACCAGCGTCGCATTAGTAGCCCACACACAAGCGGATGCAGAACCTGTTGCCCCGACCAGAGGCGTAGAAACTGATGAGCAATTTAACGCCAGAATAACTGCATATGAAAATGAGCCAGAATACCTTAATGCAAAAACAAGAGTAACCGATGGGACGGATCCCAATGCCCTAAATACTTATGAACTAACTCATCCTCGCCCAACAAGACTTTCAGGTGAAACAGATGCCGAGTTTCAGACAAGGTTAGATCGCTACAAAAGCGAACCAGACTATCAAGCTTTGCCAAATGATTCTACTGCTGCAGATACATATGTGCGTCAGTATGGCCCTAAGAATAAAACAGAGCAAGAGTATCAAAACGAGTTAGTGACTTATAGATACCACAACAATAATGGGACGTATGACAAACTCATACGCCGTGGCAATGTCGCCGATATAGAACGCTATGAAGCCGCATTCCCTCCCCCAACCAAACCATTGAGCGCAGATGAATATCGCGCACAAGTAGACGCATTCAGAAATTCGTCTGAATTCAAATCTTCTGTAACAAAACAGCAGGCTGCGTTAGACGATTACAAAACCACGCATCCCTACCCTGTACAAGCAGAGACAGATGCGCAGTGGGCAGCGCGGCAGAATGCGCATGCTGAGGAATTTCAAAAATATACTCAAGCTACCAATATGAAGCAAACCATGCTCATGACTTATTCGCAATTGACTAGTGCTGTTGGACAACTAGTTTCTGCACCTGGTGGCGTCTTTGAAGCTTCTTACAATCTGAAAGCAGCAGGTGAAGAAGAAGAGCAAAAGAAATTAGAGGCCCAAGCGCAAATGCATAATGCCAAAGCCGATGATGCGCAATCGACCAAACAAAGCATGGGAGAGACGATCAATACTATTATTAGTGCGCTCAGAGACATCAAAAAAGATCTCAACGACCTTGCTATGTCGATTACCAGAGCCGTTTAACTTTATTGAAGACTCAGCAAACATCATGTATACAAACCCATCAAGCCCAACATTGGCACCTAATACAGACAATTCAGACCATGCATTCGGGCTGATGATAGACCAACTCACCACACAAATCCGTAATTTGCCTTCCAGTCAACGGTTTAACGACAATGAGCTGGAATACATTTATGCGATGGGACACGCGTATTACAAGCAAGGGCGTTTTGAAAAAGCACGTGATTTTTTTAGCTTTCTCAAAGTCTATCGACCGGTCGATCTGCGTTATCTAAAGG
>CAZMPS010000199.1:576-3452 GCA_964568305.1 uncultured Burkholderiaceae bacterium | reverse complement strand
ACGCAGCACCGTGCAACAACCATGCCGTAATGGTGAGAATGGAAATCGTCCGATAACGGGAAGACGATAACAAAGCAACAAGCACGTAAAGTAAAGCAGCGGCTATAAAAAAATAGGTTTGCATATCCTCAATTTATCTTATGTCTACAAAGGTGGGCAACGACATCAATGAATCCAATTAAATTACAATGCTCGGTTTCGTATTGATATATTTATTTGATGCTCAATTGTCTGATTATCCTGGTTATCCAATCATTTGGCTCCATCTTTGAATATTTCAATTTTTAATTATCAAAATAATTATAATTTTTACCACACCCACATTCATTTCACATTTCATAAAGTATCACAATCATGCTAGATAACTTGACCCAACGCCTTGCCAAAGTCGTCAAAACCATGCGCGGCGAAGCGCGCCTGACCGAGAATAATACTGCTGACATGCTACGCGAAGTACGCTTAGCTTTGCTTGAAGCCGACGTCGCGCTACCTGCTGTACGTGAATTAATCGCACGGGTCAAAGAAAAAGCACTGGGCGAAGAAGTCATTGCCTCTCTTACACCAGGCCAAGCACTGGTTGGCGTAGTGCAACGCGAATTGGCCAACATCATGGGCGCAGATTTAGGCGAAGAAGTATCGCAGCTTAATTTTCGCGCTCAAGCACCCGTCATTATCTTAATGGCAGGCTTACAAGGGGTGGGAAAAACCACTACCGTCGGTAAACTTGCTAAATATCTACGTGAAAAACAAAAGAAAAAAGTATTAGCTGTCTCTACAGACGTTTATCGCCCAGCAGCGATTGCCCAGTTAGAAACCGTCATCAACCAAGCTGGCGCTGATTTTTTCCCTTCACAAACCAGCACAAAACCTGTCGACATCGCACTCGCTGCGCAAGATTACGCGAAAAAACATTATCACGATGTGCTCATCATCGATACCGCAGGCCGCCTCGGTATTGATACCGCGATGATGGAAGAAATTTCCGGGTTACATGCCGCCGTCAACCCAATCGAAACATTATTTGTCGTCGACGCCATGTTAGGCCAAGATGCAATTAATACAGCCAAAGCCTTTAATGATGCCTTGCCACTCACTGGCATCGTCTTGACCAAACTAGATGGCGATGCCCGTGGTGGGGCAGCATTATCCGTCCGACATGTCACTGGTAAACCCATCAAATTCACCGGGATTTCAGAAAAATTAGATGGTTTGGAGGCCTTTGATCCGACTCGCATGGCCGATCGCATTCTCGGCATGGGCGATATTTTAGCTCTAGTCGAAGAAGCGAAAAAGGGCCTAGATATTAAAACAGCACAAGATCTGGCACAAAAACTTAAAGTCGGCGGCAAATTCGATTTGAATGATTTCAAAACACAGTTGGGTCAAATGAAAAAAATGGGAGGGCTATCCAACTTAATGGATAAACTCCCAGCACAACTGCAACAAGCAGCGAATGCCAACGGTGGTGGCATGGAGCAAGCTGACAAACAAGTACGTCACATGGAAGCGATTATCAATTCAATGACATTGCTAGAACGCAGTAAACCAGAACTCATCAAAGCCTCTCGCAAACGCCGTATCGCAGCTGGTGCTGGCGTACAGATACAGGAAGTCAATCGCATGCTGGCGCAATTTGAGCAAATGCAATCAATGATGAAAAAATTTAAAGGTGGCGGGATGATGAAAATGATGCGTAGCATGAAAGGAATGATGCCTGGTATGCGTTAACGAATACTGTGGAATCGAACAAGAAATTTATTAAAAATTAATAAAACTAATCCATTCATTGCATTGAAACAAACATTATCACGCTAAATTCAACCAACAATACAAAAAACACTTGCATCGTCTGGGAAATCGCACCAATATGGCTGGCGCGATAAGTCGCTTAATTTTCCACTGTTTTTGTGAAAGAGGCTAAAAGATGGCAACAGCCAAAAAACCTGCAGCAGCACCAAAAAAAACTACTCCAGCAGCTAAAGACGCACCAGCCGTTGCGCGCAAGCCCAACGCAGCGTTCATGAAAGCGATGACTCCCTCTCCTGCATTGGCAGCTATCGTCGGTGCAACACCATTGCCACGCACAGAAGTAACCAAAAAAGTTTGGGAATACATTAAGAAATTTGATCTGCAAGATCCTGCAAATCGTCGCATGATTAACGCTGATGCCAAATTAGCTGCTGTCTTTGGAAGCCAAAAACAAGTATCTATGTTTGAAATGACAAAACTTATTTCAGGTCATTTGAAATAAAATTCGTCAAAGAAATTTTATTGTCTTACAAAAAATGCCCGCACAAAGCGGGCATTTTTTGTTGCACTATCAATAAAAATCAATGCGTATATTTCTGTTGCTTCCAAGCTGCCAATACCGCATTGGGATACTGTGATTGCCCACGACTACCGTTGTAACGTCCCAGCGCCATATACAAGTTCCCCCCCTCTAGTTCGAGGTACATGCGCAAAATCGCGCAACCATAACGCAAATTAGTTTGCATGTGAAATAGCTTCCGCCTATCGCTATCACCCACCACTCGCGTCCAAAATGGCATCACTTGCATGTAACCATGCGCACCTGCGGGAGAGATTGCATATTTGCGAAATGCGGATTCGACCTGTATCAATCCAAGCACCAAGGATGGATCAAGACCTGCGCGTCTAGCTTCGTACCACACAGTTTCTAAAAATTCGCGCCGCCCTTGATGATCGGGCATTTTCTTCTTTAAGCGCTCCGACATATCGCCCAACCAATACAAATACTTAATCCGCTCATTCATGTCAGAAAAATGCGGTTTGGGAGGACTCGCATCAGCAACTGCATACGACAATGCCACACGCACAGAATCAGCCAACGCCTCTTCTTTTTGATTACCAGCATG
>CAZMPS010000199.1:0-566 GCA_964568305.1 uncultured Burkholderiaceae bacterium | reverse complement strand
GCACTGATATTACAAAAACCACAAAAAATAAAAGTCGCGATTAGGAAAAAACGCTGCATAATTATCCTCAAAGCATGATCATATTTTAATATATCAGCGATATTTGGAGTTTTATCAACATTAATAAATGAGTGTCAAAAATTTATTACTGAGCCAACTTGTTTTGAATGAATGCCAATATCTCATCTGCGGCAACCGCAGTAGTATTAACATCACGCCGACCAAGATACTCAAGATTCCCCTCTTTCAAACCACGCTCACCAATCACGATCCGATGCGGCACACCAATCAACTCCCAATCCGCAAACATCACACCTGGACGCTCACCACGATCATCTAGCACCACATCAATACCCGCCTTTTGCAATGCCGCATATAAAGCATCCGTCTGCGCTTTCACCATTTCACTACGGTCATACGCCATCGGACACAACACAACTTCAAATGGCGCAATCGCAGCGGGCCAGATCATGCCTTTGTCATCAAAATTCTGCTCAATCGCTGCACCCAAAATGCGGGTCACCCCGATGCCATAACAGCCCATTTGTAACAATTGCGGCTTACCG
>CAZMPS010000198.1:0-3460 GCA_964568305.1 uncultured Burkholderiaceae bacterium | reverse complement strand
GTTTGGCTCAGCGTACTCGTTAGATGGCGTGTTGCTCTTCGCCTCTTTCGAGAACTGAATGGTTGTGTCAACGGTTGCACTGTTCAGGTCAATGATATTGACACCCTGACCACCGAAGTAACGCTCGACATCAGTTGCATAGTCGATACGGTCACCCAGATCATTGAGGGCGTTGTTCGCATTGCTATCAACCAGAACCCAGTCAGTGCTGGTTGCCGCTGCGGCAGTCGCCGAAGTATCCACCAGAACCGCTACATTGCCGGTTTCCTGCTTGTAGTCGATCGCATCGTCGCTGCCCGCGCCCAGATTGAACTGGTACAGACCGCGGTCGTTAGCGTCAGCTTCCTTGCTGCTCGGCGAAATATAGGTCAACTTGGTAATATCAGCCGCATCCAGCGTTGCACTGTCACCTTTACCAGCAGCAGCGTCAACGATGGCGCGTGTGATGCTGCCTTGCTGCATCACGTTACCGACAATTACGCGGTCACTTGCCGCCGAACCGGTCACGCGTTCCAGTTGTTGAATACCAGTGATTTCGATCAGCTCGTTACCGTAGTTGTTACCAACCACCGATACGCCACCGGACTCGAAAGTATTGGCTTCCAGTTTGGCTACGGTGTCAACCGGAGTCAACGCACCGCCCAGCGATTTCTGTACGGTCTCGCCAACACCATAGTTGATTACGGCGCCGGCCGAGATAGCCGACACATCCAGAGTATCCGCCAGCTTGCTACCGGTGGCGCCGTTGGTTACGTCCAACTCTTCCGCACCAATCAGAGTATCGGTAGTTACCGCAGTACCCAATGCACCGCCAGTCATGCTGACCGAGTCGGTATTACTTGCCGACTCAACCTTGACAGTCATTGTCGGACGCAGAGCCGCAGCCAACAGACCGGACGAGGTATGATCGTACACAACCTTATCCGCACCTTCGCGCAGAGTTGCCAGCACGGTGTTGTCCTGCTGCGAACCCAGATCAATGGTGTTGTTGGCACTGGCTTGCGATTCGTCGATGTTTACAGTGTCGTTGGCATTGCCGGTTTTCAGGTTTTCCGCACCATAAACCTGAGTCGCGTTGAACGCATTGTAGTCCCCGGTAGCAGCATCTTTGGAATCTGCAGCACCGGAAATTGCGCCGTCATTGTTAGCGTCGACAGTGTAGGCAACCGACGGGGCAGAACGAGTCATATTGACAGTCAAACCCTCAGCGGTCAGCGAATTGTTGCCAACTGCGGTAGCAACATTATCTGACAAGGCTTGAACATCCAACGACGAAGCACGGCTGTTTTCCAAGACACGCACAACTTCGATCTGGTCGAAGTTGGTAGTGCCAAGCGTTGCACTCTTGGAATCTTGAGCAACCAGCACACCTTTACCTTTTGCGCCCAGCGTGCCATCCAACGCCACTGCGAAACGACTGCCGGCACCAAAGATGTATTCTTCAGCCTGCAGAGTATCCGTAAAGGCTACAGTGCTGCCTGCCTCAGTAACATTACCGCCACCGTTAACAGTGTCAGTACCCTTGCTAACAAGGATCACGTCATCGCCAGTACCGCCATTGATGGTGTCATTGCCGTCACCACCGATTAGCAGGTCATCACCGTTGATCCAGGCAAAATCGGTATCTTGATCATCGGTCGCGTCCTTACCGGTAAGAGTCTCACCGGCATTTTTTGCGGTTTGCAGCAGCGACACGCTGTTGTTGGTGCGTCCCAAGAACAACACATCATCGCCATTCAGTGTGCCATTACGGCCATCGAAGCCAACCAAATCAATATGAGTATTGGATTGGTTGTGAATTTCGGCCATACCCGAAGCCTTACCGGTCAGGGTATTCGTTAACGTGGTGGTCAGGTTCATGTATACCTGCGAACCGCCAACGATGGACTGCGACACCTCAACGATTGCCACGTTCGCGCCCGCGCCGTCGGTATCGGTAAACGGAGCCGAGCCAGCCACAACCGAAGCACCAACCTTACCGGATGCCGAGTTCAGATCCAGTTCGTTATTGACGACAGCAGCCAGAGCGGTTGCTACAACATCAGAAGTTTCACCGGCCTTGGCAGTGTAGCTGTACTCTTTACCGTTAACGTTCAGCGTTACCTTATCGCCTTCACGAACATCAGTCAGACGCACCTGCCACTTCTGACCTTCTGCCAACTGCGTGCCGGATGCATCGAACTTTGCAACCAGTGCCGAGGCGTTATTGATCTCGTTGGTTGTTTCGTTTTTACCCAAGTTGATCGAACGCGCATCGTAGGTCTTGAAGATCAAACGATCGTTTTCAACGATGTTGGTCGGCGTACCGCCTGGAGTAAAGGTTGCAGTAGTAGCGAACGAAGAGTTACCTACTACGCCAGCAACGGCAAAACCTTCCGGCACTGTATCGGAGATATCGCGACCAGAGGTATCAGTTACCACCAGCGAGTTACCTACCGCTACCACCGACACTTTCGCGTCTTGGGAGTGGTAAGCGGCATTTACTACACTAGCTAGAGCAGTCGCGCTCTTGGCGGCAGCCAGAGCCGCTTGGTCGGTTACGTTGAAAGATACACCACCAATTTTCAGGAAGAACGAAGTTACGGCAACGTTCGGCGAAGTCAGATCTGTGGTTCCGAAATCAACAACCAGGCTCGAGGACGAAATATCACCTTGCTGGGGCGCGCGGAAGTCCTGTGTAAACAAGAATGCCTTGGTAGTTGCATCTTGATCCCACAGGTTGTCACCGTTGGCGTCCTTCTGGCGGTGAATGGTATCCACGCCGTCACCGTAGGTAAATACGAAATCATCGTCGTTAGTACCACCCGACAAGTTGTCGTCACCACCACGACCCTCGATAACGTCTTTGCCAGTATTGGCATACAGCGTGTTATCGGCGTCGGTACCACGCAGATCCAGATTGGCATTGATTGCCTTGTAGTTCTGCTGATTGTTGAACTGCAATTCCGGGCTATTACCACCAGCTGCTTTATAATCAACGTCGCCCAAACCGGTTGCAATCACGCTTTCCATGCCCTGCATGGTAACCGCAGCAATGCCGGCCTTGTAGTTGGACTGATCCTGAGTTGCAGCGTTGGAACCACCGTAGTTCTTGAATGTTGCAGCACCATTATTACCCAAGTCGATACGGACGGTAGAGTCGGTCGTTACATTTGCCAGTCCATCAGCCTGCGCAGTTGCTTCGCCTGCCAATGTCGCGCCAACCTTACGACCCATGGAGAAGTCGGTCAACCACAGCGTGTCGCCAGTATCATTCAGGTTCGCACCACTGGAAGTGCCGTTATCAGCACCGCCGTTGACTTGGCCGCCATCCATTTCGAAGATGATGTTGTCGTCATCGTTACCGCCCTGCAGATTGTCAACGCCATCCACTACATTGCCATTACGCGCATTGGTGTGCGACAAACCGCCATTGGCGTCAATCAGGTTCGGGTTGTTTTTGGTGCGCAGCAGATAACCC
>CAZMPS010000197.1:0-3481 GCA_964568305.1 uncultured Burkholderiaceae bacterium | reverse complement strand
TTTCAAAAATGCATGAAATCGACGCACCCGTGCGCGCCTCTATTTCATGATCTGAATCAATAAAACGCAACCCTAGTTTTTTTGCCAGAATGCGGCCAATTGTTGTCTTGCCAACTCCCATGAGCCCGACAAGAAAGATGTTTTCGGTTGTCAATTTGATGTAGAGGAAAAAACGAATGAACCAACATTATAAATGTCATTAAGGTGACGAAATTTTATCTATGACAATTTTGGGTGTAATAAACACCAATAACTCCGTTTTATCACTGGTACGAGAAGTGGTCTTAAACGCATTCCCAACCATAGGAATATCGCCTAACACCGGTATTTTTGTCACTGATTCTGCTTCTTGCTGAGTAAAAATTCCTCCCAATACCACCGTTCCACCATTTTCAACCTGCACATTGGTTTTCACATGCTTGGTATTAATCGCAAAACCACCTGGTGCAGGTGTACCGCGACTATCTTTATTCACATCCACCACCAAAATAATGTTGCCATCCGGCGTAATTTGCGGCGTCACTTCCAATCGCAAATTGGCTTTTTTAAAGCTGACCGCAGTCGCGCCACTGCTGGTTGCTTGTTGAAAAGGAATTTCTTCCCCCTGTTCAATTAAGGCTTGCTGTTGATCCGCCGTGACTACACGTGGACTGGAAATAATCTTGCCTTTGCCATCCGCTTCCAAAGCCGACAACTCTAAATTCAAGAAACGATTCGCCGCTGCTGAGAAGAGGCTCACCGCAAACGTACCAGCACTCACGCCATTAATCCCTGTCGCAGGCAAATTCACAAATTGAGAATTGGTAAAGCCATCACCTTTGATCTGCCCAGTTTGTTCCCCTACCCCCAAATAAGTTCCCGTCACAGCAGCGCGACCATTGGCGGGTGCTGGCGAACCAGCCTCCGCAGCACGAATCGTCCGATAATCCACAAAACCTAATTTAGCACCAAGATTTTTGCTGAAGGAATCGCTGGCTTCCACAATACGCGCCTCAATCACCACTTGCCGCGTCGCCACATCCGTCATGTGAATCAACCTACGCACTTCTTCCAATTTTGAGGGAATATCGGTCACAAACAATTTATTGGTGCGTGGCTCAGTTGCGGCGCTGCCACGTTTTGAAAGGATGCGGTTATTCCCTGTCGTACCTGCGGGGCCATCCAAACCAAATACCATTTTGAACGCATCGGCTTTTTGATAATTCAACTGAAATACTTCGGTCTTTAAGGGCTCAAGCTCGGCGATTTGCGCTTTTTGCTCCAACTCCAATTTCTCTTTGATCAGCAATTCATCTTTGGGCGCAACCCACAAGACTGAACCATTTTTACGCACATCCAACCCCTTGGTTTGCAACACAATATCCAATGCTTGATCCCAAGGCACGTCTTTTAAACGCAGGGTAAGGTTGCCATTTACCGCATCGCTAGTGATGATATTCAAACCCGTAAAATCAGCAATTACCTGCAACACGGCTCTGACTTCAATATTTTGGAAATTCAACGAGAGTTTTTCCCCACGATAATTTTTGGTGCTGGGAGATAATCGATTGACATCTTCTTTAATCGGCTTCACTTCAATTACCAATTGCGTATCGTTTTGATACGCACTGTGCTCCCATGATCCCTTGGGCTCAATCACCATCCGTACATTGTCGCCTTGCGATGTGGTTGTGATGGTGGAAACTGGCGTAGCAAAATCCCCTACATTCATGCGACGGCGCAACACATCAGGCAAGCTTGCTTTTGAGAAATCCACCACGATCGTTTGGCCTTGCTGGCGCACATCGACACCGATTTGACTGTCTGGCAAATCGACCATGATGCGCCCTTCTCCATTTGTACCACGGCGAAAATCAATATAGCGCAACGCTTGTTTATTATCATTATTACTACTGCCGGAATGATTTGTAGTATTTGCCGCTGCAACAGCAAACAGGTTGCTTACAGTCGTAGGACTAGTCGGTTTAGCATTGCTGCTTGATCCAACTACAGCACCAGCTCCATTCATCGTAATAATGACGGCATTGCCCTCGATTCCAGTCGCATAATTGAGCGCCCGTTTCAAATTAAACACCAAGCGAGAACGATCATCTGCCTGCACCACATTCACGTTTTGCACATCGCCTAAATCTATCGCTTGACTGGTTTTGCCTATTCCATTCACGGTTGCCGGAAAATCCAGAGAAATACGCGCCGGATTGCCGATAGAAAATCCCAATGGAGGCTTGAGAATAGGATTTTTAAGTACCACTTTGGTAACCACATTCAACCCTTGTTGGTAAGTAGTAATAGATTGAATGACGTTTAAATTTACCTGCGGTTTTTCTTGGGCAAAAACAACATTACCCAAATTAGCCAAATTAGCCAAATTAACTATTAGCAATACGTAAAAAGCCATCAATAATTGCATCGCAAGCTGGGATGCTCGCTGTTTTCTAAACACCGTCATTGATACTTCTCCTGCAATTCTAATTTGGCCTTGCGCTCGACCAATCTTCCAGTAGCATTGGCTACCGTTTCTTTTATTTCTATCTCGTGCTCACTGATACGCGTAATCACGCCCTGGTTTTTTCCCAAAGACTGACCAACTTTGACTTGAAACAATAACTTACCCGCTTGCAACAAGGCATCATGTACTCCGGATTTTTGTATTGTTCCCACCAGTTTTATTTCATCCAAAGAATACGAATCCAGGGCTTCTTTACGAGTTTGCGAATGTAACCGAAGATCATCTGGTTTGGATTGCCCTTTAGCAAAGCTTGCGCCAAGTTTTGCAGGATTATAGGGGTCCAATTCATTTTTTCCACTGTAAGCCACAGGAACAAACTTTTTAGGCTCTGCTAATTTTGGAGCAAACACAAGCACCTGTTTTTTCGCATCGCCCATCCAATTTTTTACCTCTGCGACGCCATGATCGCTACAAGCACTCAAACTCAATAACGGAATCAAGGATGTAGCAAAGTACTTCATTCTTTACTCCCCTTTATTTCTACTTTTTGCCTTAGCAACAGTTCACCAGCATCAAGATAACGAAACGTTTTGATCACTGCATCCAGCACCAGTAAGCCATCTTTTCCCACGCTAAGACGCATATCATTGAGCGTGACAATGCGCGACAAATTGGCAATATCGCTGGCAAAACCACCGATGGCATGGTAAGTACCAACCACCTTGATATCGATAGGCAATTCTGCGTAATAATCTTTGATGCTTACCTGCCTGGGCTTGAGGAGCTCGAATTGTACCCCACGCCCCAAACCAGCCTGATTGATATCGGACAACAAAGCATCCATCTCAGCCTTACCAGGCAACTGTTTTTCCAGCGCCACGACATAGCCCTCAGCTTGTGCTTTTTGCTGACGCCAACCATCTAAGTTCACGGCTTGTTGCAGTTTGGTTTTGTATACATTCTTCAACTGACTTTCTTTTTGCAATTCAAGATATTTGGCTTGCCAATAACCCTCGACATAAAAAAATCCAC
>CAZMPS010000196.1:0-3486 GCA_964568305.1 uncultured Burkholderiaceae bacterium | reverse complement strand
AAGTCCATGATGAATTGCAACAACAAGGATTAAGAGAGCAAGAAATCAGCAAATTGCTGCCACACAAAATATTTGCAGGTAATCGTCCTAGCAATACCCTTTTGATGGATGCTCTGACACCCAGCACGCTGGGTGCATTGCTGGCGCTATATGAGCACAAAACCATGTTGCAAGGCGTGTTGTGGGACATCAATAGCTTTGATCAATATGGTGTGGAATTGGGCAAACAGCTGGCGAAAAATATTCAGGTGGAATTAGAAGCAGAAGCGCACACCGAGCGACACGACAGCTCAACCAATGGGTTGATTGCTCGGGCTAAAGCTAGTCTGAATACGCTTTAATTAAGATGCCAAACGACGTCATCCAACTTGCATTTCCCACCCCAATGCAAGTTGGCGAATGCCCACTTTGGCATCCCGCGGAAAACTGCCTGTACTGGATCGATATCGCAGGCTTTGCTGTCCATCGCCTGCATCCAACAAACGGTGCACATCACCACTGGCCTATGCCATCAGAACCTGGCGCCATTGCTTATTGCGCCTCCGGTGGCTTGATTGTCGCTTTACGCAGCGGCTTCGCCTGGTTAGACACCAACGATACAAACAGCATTCCGCAACCGATTACCACCGCAACTGCGCCTTACGACACGAATAACATGCGTTTTAACGATGGCCGTTGCGATGCCGCAGGAAGATTTTGGGTCGGCACATTGTATGAACCACGCGACCAAGCCATCGCAACCATGACTTGTCTGGAACGTGGTGCAGTGCGCGTCGCATGGTCGGGCGGAATGACGGTTTCTAATGGTTTGGCGTTCAGCCCAGATCAGCGTTATTTGTATCATGCGGATACCACTAGTCATACCATACGCCGCTATGATTTTAATCTTGCTAGTGGTCAGGCAAATAACAAATCGGGACGAATCTTTAAACAATTTTCAAGCAATAAAAAGCCTAGCGATGGAACGATTTATGGAGGACGCCCCGATGGCGCTGCCATTGATAGCGAAGGTGCTTACTGGTGCGCCATGTTTGAAGGTGCGCGGCTATTACGCATCTCACCAGAAGGAGAAATCCTGCGCGACATCGCTTTACCCGTACGTTGTCCCACCATGCCCGCTTTTGGCGGCCCCGACATGCGCACTTTGTATATCACCAGCGCCCGCCACCAGCGCTCAACGGATGAATTACAACGCTATCCACTTTCTGGTTGCACTCTCTCCCTACGCGTCGATGTCGCTGGGCAAGTTGAGCATGCTTATCGTCCTTAACTTACTGAATTCAATATAATGAACGACGTATGACGTCTCTGATCCTTGCAGCAACCTTCTCTTATTTCTAAACCATGACCCTGACAGATTTTGACCTTGTTTTATTCGGCAGCACCGGCGATTTGGCAATGCGCAAATTAATCCCTGCCATGTTGGCGCGCGATACGGCAAAAGACTTCCCCGCCACTGCACGCCTCATTTGCGTCGGTCGCAACAATTGGTCGCAAGAAGAATTCATTCGCACGCTCAATCTGCATGCCAAACCCCATATCAAAGTCACTTGCCTGGCGGCGGGCACATGGGAAAAATTTTGCGCTCGTATTCAATACGTGGCCTTGAACCCAACCGACCCTAGCACTTACGCGCCTTTGATTGCGGCTTTACGTACCGATCCCGCTATCAGTCGTGTGTTTTATCTCGCCACGCCTTCTCAAATTTTTTCCAAAATTTGCCAAAACTTGGCTTCGCATAATCTGGCAACAGCGTATTCACGTGTGGTACTGGAAAAACCGCTAGGAAATGACTTACAGAGCGCCAAACACATCAACAACAAAGTTAGCCAAGTTTTTTCAGAATCGCAGATCTATCGTATCGATCATTATCTAGGTAAAGAAACGGTACAAAACCTATTGGCATTGCGTTTTGGCAATGTGTTGTTTGAACCATTGTGGCGGCGCGAATGGATCTCCGATGTACAAATCACCATTGCAGAACAACTCGGCGTTGGTTCACGCATGGAGTATTACGATAATTCCGGTGCTCTACGCGATATGTTACAAAACCATTTACTGCAACTTCTTTGTATTGTTGCGATGGAACCGCCTGTTTCTATCGAACCGGATGCCGTGCGCGATGCAAAACTGCAAGTATTGCAATCCTTAAAACGCTATACGCCCTCTATGCTGGCAAAAAATGTTGTTCGTGGCCAATATCGGGCTGGACACATCGAAGGCGTACCTGTACCTAGCTATCGTGATGAAGAGAATGCGCCTAAGGACTCAAATACTGAAACGTTTGTGGCACTCAAAGCGGAAATCAATAACTGGCGCTGGGCTGGCGTACCATTTTATTTACGTACCGGTAAACGCATGACGCAAAGTTTGGCCGAAATCGTGGTGCGCTTTAAAAATATTCCCCATTCGATTTTTGCTCAATCCACTAATAGTTTTCAACCCAATTGCCTGGTCATCCGCCTACAACCAGATGAAGGTTTGCGCATGCATTTGATGGCAAAAACGCCAGGTGATGGCATGCGTCTAAAGTCCACTGAATTGGAACTGGATTTCCGTGCCTCATTCAAAACACCGCGTATGGAAGCGTATGAACGACTCTTGCTAGACGTATTGCGCGGCCAATTGACACTGTTCATGCGCAGAGATGAATTGGAAGCAGCGTGGGAATGGGTCGAGCCGATTTTGGAATATTGGGAGCAAGAAGATTCCGACCCCATTCCCTATACCGCTGGGACATGGGGGCCCGCCGCCGCTAGCGCCTTGGTTGGGCGCGATGGCTTGCAATGGCGTGAAGAGGCTTTGCCAGAAGATTAAAGACGACACATTCACATTAATATTTACATTCACATTGATAACGAACTCATCATGAATCAACTCGAACAACTTAAACAATACACAACGGTGGTAGCGGATACAGGCGACTTCCAAGCGATGCGCGCGTACACGCCACAAGACGCCACTACCAACCCTTCCCTCATCCTGAAAGCGATACAGAAGGAAGAATATCAATCGCTGCTACAAGCGACGGTACATGATCACAAAAATGCATCCAGCAGCGACATCATGCAAATCATGGATCATCTTTTGGTGAAATTTGGTTTGGAAATTCTCAAAATCATCCCAGGCCGCGTCTCTACCGAAATCGCAGCCGATCTTTCTTTTGATACGCAAGGCAGCATCAACAAAGGGCGTGAAATCATTGCGTTATATCAAGCTGCCGGCATTCCACGCGAGCGCGTTTTGATCAAAATCGCTTCCACCTGGGAGGGAATACAAGCGGCCAAGGTACTGGAAAAAGAAGGCATCCACTGCAATATGACACTGCTGTTCACCCTCCCACAAGCCATTCTTTGCGCTGATGCTGGGGTGAAATTGATTTCCCCATTCGTGGGTCGTATTACGGATTGGTATAAAAAAACCACTGGTCAAGAATACATAGGCGCCGATGATCCAGGCGTGCAATCGGTGCAACGGATTTATGCC
>CAZMPS010000195.1:0-3495 GCA_964568305.1 uncultured Burkholderiaceae bacterium | reverse complement strand
GTCTTCCAATGAGGCATTTTCATACTCTGTATCTTTAATCAGATTATTCAGATTCGTCACATAGGTTTGATGATGTTTGCCGTAATGAAATTCCAATGTTTCTTTGGAAATGTAAGGTTGCAAAGCATCCAATGCATAAGATAAGGCTGGCAAGGTATGAGTCATGATGTTTCCTTTTAGATTAAAGTTGGCCGAATTTGGCCAAATTTGGTTGAGCTTGGCTGATTTTGATAAAAATCTGGCATGAGAATTTGGAAGCACGTTCCAAACTAAGGCGAGATTGTAATATTTTTTACTCCAGCATTGCTTGAACCTGTGCAATATGCAGCTCCGCCGCTCCTTCAGCAGAACGCATGACGATGGTTGAGCGCGGGTGGATTTGTTGGGGGGAGCGGACTAATTTTCCTTTGGTATCCGTCACGATGGAATAGCCTCGCTCCAAAGTACGCTGTGGGTTGAGCAATTCCAATTGCGCGTTGAGCGCCGATAAAGTCAGGCGATGTTGCGCAAGCTGATTGCTCATGCAAGTCGCTATGCGACGTTTATTTTCTGTTAAATGATTACGCTGCTGTTGAGTATTCAATAAGGGTGAAGTGAGGCGATTGCCCAAATGCGTGAGCGCGAAACGCTTCTTAATCAGTGGCAAGCGTGTCGCATGTGTCATGTTGGTAAACAAGGCGTGCAACTTCATGCGTTCACGATGAATGTAAGTCGACGGGCTGATTAATTTGCCCGACAGCCAATCCAGCCTTTGCGCCGCATTGGTGCATTGTTTGTGCATGGCACGTGTTAAATCGTCAGCATGCGTGGCTAGCATAGCTAACCAATCAGCACGCGTTGTCGCCGCCATTTCAGCGGCTGCGGTAGGTGTTGGTGCCCGTACATCGGCGCTAAAGTCAGCGATGGTGATATCCGTTTCATGCCCAACACCGGAAATGACCGGTATCCGGCATGTAGTGATGGCGCGTGCGACGACTTCTTCATTAAACGCCCATAAATTCTCAATACTGCCGCCACCACGACAAACCAATAACACCTGGCATTCTGCACGAGCAGAGGCTGTCTGAATGGCCAGTGCGATTTTTTCAGCGGCGCCATGTCCTTGCACTGGCGTGGGATAAAGAATGAGTCGAATATGTGGCGCTCGGCGCTTTAGTGTCGTTAATACATCACGCAAAGCCGCTGCTTGCGGGCTGGTGACGATGCCGAGAGTGCGCGGGAAAATGGGCAGTGTTCGTTTACGGCTGGCATCGAATAAACCTTCTGCGTTTAACTTATTTTTCAGCTGCAAAAAAGCTTCGTATAAATTACCTACGCCTGCACGTCGGATTGATTCCACATTAAGTTGATAATCTCCCCTTGGCGCATACAAAGTCACCGTGGCACGCACTTCCACTTTATCGCCGTTGCTAGGAGAAAAATCGGCATATTGCGCTCGACCACGAAACATCACAGCACGCACTTGCGCTGCATCATCTTTGAGCGTGAAGTAATAATGCCCTGACGCCGCACGAGTGAGGTTGGAGATTTCACCCGCAATCCACGTTAATCCAAATCCTTGTTCCAACAGACGTCCGGCCGTTTGATTCAAAATGGAAACGGTCAAAATGGTGGGGCTGGTGGTTTGTTTATTGGTATTCATAGATCGTGGTTGTGTATTCTCCTCCATTGGAGGGACTACGCAGAGGTGGAATGGTTGGTTTTAATCAGTATTTAATGGTATTTCACTTGCTGACTCTGTCGCAACACGTTAAATTGCCGCATCTTGTCGATTTGTCGAAATTTGGTTGTTTGGTTGATATAAGGAGTTTCTTTTGTTTGCTATTTTACAAGCTGCTGGCTGGCCAATTGGTTTATTGCTGATTACTTCTGTTGTTGTCATGGCGCTCATTATTGAGCGTACTTTGTATTTACGTAGAAGCAAGATTGTGCCGCGTAAATTATTAGCGGAAGTCGTTTTGGTTTATCGTAATGGGAAAGTCACTACAGAAATAATCGAAAAACTGGAACAAAATTCTTTGCTGGGACGTGTATTAGCAGCGGGCTTGCGCAATGCTCAAGCACCACGAGAAGTCATGAAAGAATCGATTGAGGAAGAAGGGCGTGCTGTCGCCCATGAGCTGGAGCGCTTTCTCACCACCATCGGCACTATTGCCTCGCTTGCACCTTTGATGGGATTGTTTGGTACCGTGGTTGGGATGATTGAAATTTTTGCTTCGCAAAATGTTGCTGGTGCTAACACGGCGCAATTGGCGCATGGTATCTCGGTGGCACTTTATAACACTGGTTTTGGCTTAGTGATTGCGATGCCAGCGCTGTTTTTCTATCGCCATTTCCGTGCCTTGGTTGATAGTTTTGTCATCGATATGGAACAGCAAGCAGTCAAGTTCGTTGACGTCGTGCACGGTGCGCGCAAACTATAAGGTTGGGCTTCATTATGAATTTCCAAAAAGGTAAAGGACGTGAGGAGCCTGAAATCAATTTGATTCCTTTCATTGACGTATTGCTGGTGATTTTGATTTTTTTGATGATCACCACGACGTATAGCAAATTCAGCGAACTGCCAGTCACATTACCAACCGCCGATGCGCAGCAAGCGTTTGCGCAACCCAATGAAATCAATGTGACAGTTGATGCCAAAGGTCATTATGCTATTAACGGTACACGCGTCGCTGCATCGGATGCTGCTGGCTTAGCTAAAGAGTTAACGCTTGCTGCCAATAAAGAACCTGCCGAAGCCACTAAAGAAAGTGTGGAAAAACCAAAATCAGGCGGCGTCAAAAAAGATCCTCTCATCATCATTAATGCCGATGCGCTTGCTGTGCATCAAAAAGTTATCAATGTTCTTGAAGCTGCACGTAGTGCGGGTTTTGCTAAAGTGACATTTGCTGCGCAAAGTAGTGCTAAGAAGTGATGGGCAAATGAGAGGGTATGCAGTAGTAATAACTTTAATTTGAGATGGTAACAACTTCTATTCAAAACAAATCTCGATGGGAATGGTGATGTTCTGCTACAGATTGTTTGTTTGAAAGCAGCTACTGTCGCATCTAAAAGCAACACTGTCATTGACCCATTTGATGACTTTCTCCAAGTCTGTGGGAATTAAAAAAAGGTGGCTGACATATCCCTAGATTAAATGGGGTACAAATAGTGCCATCAGTCCGTTTCGCACTAATAAAATTCTCCGGTTAAGTTTTCTTTAGGAAAATTTATCCTGGAAACATTTGTTTTACCAAAATTGGCAGAGATTAAAGTTGCTCTGGCAAAAATCGATCATGCACCAGGTTGAGTAGTGCTGGTGAGAATATTCTTGGTGCTTGCTTGACCATTAAAGACGACATTCGGAAAAATCCTCTAAGCAAGAAAATTATTATTTTCTTGAAGTTGAATTAAGTTATTGTTTTGATATCTTTATTTTTGTTAATTTTGATTATTTTTCACTAAGGAAGTGCTGATTTATGCATTTTCTGAAATTTCACGCCATTAAAAATCAAA
>CAZMPS010000194.1:0-3565 GCA_964568305.1 uncultured Burkholderiaceae bacterium | reverse complement strand
CCCTTAAAGCTTGGCTAATCAAGGCTTGAGCATCTTCAAATCGCATATGCTCGACCAGATGAAAAGCAGAGATCAAAGTGATGCTATTAGTTGGCAGGTTTTGTAAGGTTGCTAGCGCATCGGCTTTTTGTACGGTTAATCCATGCTCAAGACAAGCTGTCAACATGTCTTGATCCAAATCTACACCACGCACGTTAAAGCCGGTTTCTACTAACAACTCCATCCATTCACCGCGCCCACATCCTAAATCCACTGCTTTAGGTAATGCGTGATCTAAATCGGAGAAAGACGACACCAGTGGTGCGATAAAGGGAATATAAGTGCGTAATCGGGATTTGATTAATGCGCGTGAACCACGATGCTGTTCTTCAAACGCGCGATAAAACGAATTGTCCATAACGATATAGGAGGGGGATTATGTTCCTTGTGCCAATTTGTGCAAGGCTTCAGGATTGATAATAATTAAACGATTGCTATCTTTTTTGACAATACCTTGCTGCACTAGTGCCAGGATAGCGCGCGTCACTGTTTCTCGGCTGGTATTGATCATGTTGGCGATGTCCTGATGCGTTGGTAGATTTTCTACCGTTGCTTGATTATCTGGTGTCGTTTGCTTGGAAAGATCCAGGAAAGTGTAAATCCGTTTAGAGGTGTTATGAATACTGAGCAAGGCGCGGAATTCGGAGTCGCGTTGGATTTTTTCTGCCAAGTGACGCAGCATGTGGTTGGCTACCGAAGGGGAGTGCGAAAATAAATGCAAGGCAGTCGCACGTGGCAACAAAGCAATCAAAACAGGGGTTAATGCCACCACAGAAGCAGAACGTTTGGCTTGATTGATGACAGCGATTTCGCCAAAAAAGTCTCCCGGTGCCAACATGCGTAAGCCGATGGCACGGCCATCTTCCGTGATATCAATGACTTGCAACTGTCCTGATAGCAGAAACATCAAACTATCGCCATTGCCCCCTTTTTGCAGCACGATATCGCGCCTGGCGTATTGTTTGAAACGAAACTCACCTTTGATGCTTAGCATTTCCTCTTCAGTCAAATTTGCCAGCAAAGGAATTTTGCGCAAATGTACTTGAATATTGACCTGCTGCTGAGTCTGCTCCTTCTCCTCGGTACTGGCCGGGGCGACGGACGGCGGATTCAGAGGCATTGCAGCGGTTGTCTCCATATTTGAGAGTAATTAAGAATAATTAAGAGTAATGATGAGTTGTATATATGTCCCTTTCCAGCAAACAAAAAGGGAGGGGGATGGCGAAAAAATCAGAAATTTTGCCACTGCCAGCTGATTTGCAACAGCCGGCTATTATATTGCAAGATCGAAATGTTCTCATGGTTTTTGACCTCTTTCCATTCGATCTGTAGGCTGTGTTTTGCTTGTAGCGGGATGATGAGCGCGGCGCGTAATAGCTGACTATTTTGATGCCGTGTTTGATCAATTAAGCCGGGTGAATAAGCGAATTTGCTCAACCAGTTTTGCTGTGTCCAGCCAAATTCTGCCCGCAATTTATCGTTGATTTGCATTTGATTTTGCAAACCGACGAACCAACCTTGTCGATTACCACCCGGACGTCCTGCTTCGCCATGGTCGTATAGCGCACCTAAATTCGCGACGATGTAGTTTTTATTCCCTTGATAAGCGAGTTGGCTGCTGAGTTCGAGTGTGTTGGAATCAAAGTTGCTGAGTCTGGAATATGTGCTATGTGCCGCGCTGCCTAGCAAGCTAAATTGCATCTTTTCAGATGGTAAGAATGATAAAGCGGGAAACAAACGTGTTTGTACTTGCGCTTGTTTTTGATACAGCTGATTGCCCAGTATCAGCACACCCATGCTGCCGCCACTGCGTCCGCTCCAGTCTCCCCAGCGCCATGGATGTTCCAGGCCGAATAACACAGACGTGGTGTCATATTGCTTCAAGCTATCGTTTTGACGCGCCCGAAATTGCATGTAGCCCACATCGCCTGCAGCGTTCAAATTACGCACGTAATTGGTAGATAGCAGGGTGTATTGATCTTGCTGTGGTAAATAGGCTGGCAACAAAACCAGATCAATCCGTGAGTTGCCGCTGCCAGTACTAAAGTTGGGGTTGCTGGCACCTTGATTGACATTGTTGTCATTGCCGCGTCCCAACATGATAGAAAATGTATCGGACGAAGGTTTTTTGCAACCTTTTGCCCGATGGTGATGGATGACTTCCATGATGCCCGGTGGCGGGGAGAAGCGTGACTCAATTGCTTGAAACAAGCGCTCAGCTTCTTTTGTATAGCCTAATTGGCATTGAATAATCGCTAAATCTAGCCAAGCACCGGCGTGTTGTGGTTCTTGTTCTAGCATGCGCGTCAAAGTGTCGCTGGCATCATTTTGCCGTCCTTCAGACAGCGCACGCATCGCATCCAAGTACAAATCTTGTTGTGGCTTACCATCTTGCGCCAACGCGGGACAACCCACCAGCAGGCAGATAGTCAGGGTGATGCATCGGATGAAATGGCATCTCATGTTGATGTATCCAGGGTATACAACATTGTGGCTTGCTCTTTGCCGCGTAATAACGTTTCTCCCAGCAATCTAAAACGATGACATTTTGCCCTGCTAACTGTGCCTGGCCCAATCAAAATGTCACAAGGGAAATCGCGAACCAGTTGTTCCAGCCGAGAAGCGACATTCACGCTATCGCCGACTGCAGTGTAAATGCCACGTAAGTCATTCCCAAAATTACCTGCCATGGCAGGGCCGCTTTCTATGCCGATTCGTACTTTTATAGCTGGTTTGCCTGTCAGTACTCTGGTTTGACTTAAAAGCTCGACGGCACGCACGATCTCTTGCGCAGCATTGAGCGCCAGATCAGCATGGTCCTCCAAAGCGAGTGGAGCACCCCAAAATGCTACTAAACCATCACCAGTATATTTATCCAGCGTGCCACGATTAGCCAATACGGGCCCAGTTAAACAAGCCAAAAAATCATGTGTTAACTGCGCTGCTTCTTCCATCGGCAGCGCTTCCACCTGGCTGGTATAACCGGCCATATCGGCAATCAAGGTTGTCACATCCATTTTTTTTGGCGTCAACGGATCTTGCAGGTTATGACGCAATAATTCATTCACGACATCACTAGCAACATATTGTTTTAACGTACCTAGCAACTGACGTGATTTTTGTTGTGTCATTTGCCAACTAAACGGCACCGCGACAGCCAGTAAAAATAAATGCGATGCTAATGGCCCAGTGGTGGAAAAGTGCGGATCGTACACACTCATCCAAAAACTTAAGACCAGCCAAATCAACGATGCACCACCGAGTAAAGCCATATTCAACAAAGCGGACAGGCGCGGAAAAGTCAGGCTAGCCAGAACAGATGTCACAATCGAAAACACAATCGCGATTGTTTTTCCAGGCCAATTTGCGGATAGTGATGTGGTAGATATAGCTTGTTGTTGCTCATCTAGTAATGATGATAGCAAAGCTGCATGCACCAATAAGCCGGGAGTGGATGGATGCAACGGCGTCGCAACGCGATCGGATAAGCCAAGCGATGACGAACCAATCAACACCAAACGTCCTG
>CAZMPS010000193.1:0-3594 GCA_964568305.1 uncultured Burkholderiaceae bacterium | reverse complement strand
AGGTGGTGTGGTGAGCGAGCCCATAAAAGCGTAATAAGCCTGATTTTTAGGTAGCATGCCAGCGGGATTGAAATTTGCCAGTTTTGAGACTGTTCCCTCCTTTGCTGGTAAGGTATCGAAAACGTTTTTCAACACTTTGTTTTCTTTCCCTTCTTTGAAAAGAAGGGCGACCACGGCTAGCTTCCCTTCAGCATTTTTATGTACCAAGTGAGCGACTAAGGGGTAATTTCTGCCATTGATTTTTTCTTCGCTGGGCGTATGAAAGTGAAATTGAGCAAGATTATAGGTATCTTGGCCTAATTTTATGTGGTTGCTGCTGCCAGAGGGTATATTGATCTGTATGGTATGGCCATTGTTCGTCATTTCAGCATTGCTGGCGACATAGTGAAAATCAATTGCTGGTAGAGCACTCTTGATTGCTTTGGTTGTTTCAATATTGATAGGAGATTGCTCTTTGCCTAGTTTGCAAGTGACGAAATCCTTTTCTAATTCGCCCCAATGCGCGGCGTCAGTAGTACCTTCATAAGTCCAGTGTGGATGTGGTCGGTTGTCAGCGAAAGCAGTTGTGATGGAAAATGCGCAGAGTGTGTTGATGGCGGCAAGTGCAATTATTTTTTTCATAAATTTTGTGTGATTTAAGTGGAAAATGAATAGGACATCAATGCAGAAGCGCAATTGTGAATCAAATTTTTCTTATGGGCAACAACACACTAGGCAATGCTTGCGGCAAAGTGTCCGGATAATCCCGACTGAAATGCAAGCCCCGGCTTTCATGGCGTGACAGGGCGCTATTCACAATTAGCGACGCTACATCAACCAAATTACGCAATTCCAGCAAGTCGGGCGTAATCCTGAAGTGGGTGTAGTACTCATTAATTTCTTCTTTCAACAAACGAATACGGTGTTGGGCGCGTTCTAGTCGTTTGGTGGTGCGGACGATGCCGACGTAATTCCACATGAAGCGGCGCAGCTCATCCCAGTTATGCGCAATGACCACTTCTTCATCCGCATTGGCGACGCGGCTTTCATCCCAGGCTGGCAATGTGGGTAACGTTTCTGGCTTGTGCGTTTGGATGTCTTGCGCTGCGGCGCGTCCTAAAACGATGCATTCCAGCAGCGAATTGCTGGCTAAACGGTTGGCACCGTGGAAGCCAGTGCAGGCAGTTTCTCCAACTGCATATAAACCCGGCAAATCCGTGCGGCCACGCATGTCGGTCACGACGCCGCCGCAGGTGTAATGCGCGGCGGGTACGATGGGAATGGGCTCTTTGGTGATGTCGATGCCCAGGGTTAAGCAGCGCGCATAAATGGTGGGGAAATGTTCCTTTAAGAATTCTGGTGATGCGTGGCTGATATCAAGATGTACGTAATCCAAACCACGTTTCTTCATTTCAAAATCGATTGCTCTGGCGACAATATCGCGCGGTGCTAGTTCGGCCCGTTCATCGTGTGCCAACATGAAGCGGGTGCCTGCTGCAGCGCCGGCTTCTGGTGGTAGTTTTAATATGCCACCTTCGCCGCGTATTGCTTCGGTGATCAGAAATGATTTGGCATAAGGGTGATACAGGCAGGTTGGGTGGAATTGGATAAATTCCATATTCGAAACACGACAGCCAGCTCGCCAAGCCATAGCGATGCCATCGCCAGTCGCAGTGTCTGGATTGGTGGTGTACAGATACACCTTGCCCGCGCCGCCTGTTGCTAGCACAGTATGTTGTGCGGTGAAAGTGAAAACTTTTCCTGTGCTTTCATCTTGCACATATAAGCCTAGGCATTTGGGCATGCCCGTGGGTTTATTGGCTGATACAGAAGAAGATGAAGATAAATGAGATACAACTTTGTCCGACGTGATTAAGTCAATCGCGCAGTGATGTTCAAATAATTGAATGTTTGGATGGGTGCGTACTTGTTGCTCTAAGGTCGTTTGCACTGCATGTCCGGTTGCATCTGCAGTATGGATGATGCGACGTTGGCTGTGTCCGCCCTCGCGCGTCAAATGGTAGCCAAATTCTGTAGTGGGATCTTTGGTAAATGGCACACCTTGTTGGATTAGCCAATTAATCGCAGCCGGACCATTTTCAACGATGAAACGCGTTGCTGCTTCATTGCATAATCCAGCGCCGGCAATCAGCGTATCTTCCACGTGTTGGGCATGGCTGTCATGAGAATCGAGTACCGCAGCAATCCCACCTTGCGCCCAGCTACTCGCACCGTCAAGCAAAGCACGTTTGGCAATCACTGCGACGGTGTGTGTTTCCGCAAGATGTAGTGCAACGGATAAGCCAGCCAATCCGCTTCCTACGATGGCGACATCGAATTTCATGGGATGTTCCTTATTGAACTTGTTGGGACTTATTCTGTAACGACTGGTTTGACCATGGCAGCAGCTTGTTTGGCATTGCGGCGTGCTGTCTCGATATCTTCTGCAATAGCAAGTGCTACCCCCATACGGCGGCGGGTGAAGGATTCGGGTTTGCCAAACAAACGAATGTCAGTGCCAGGAATACGTAACGCTTGTGCTACACCTTCAAATGCAATCGCTTTGGCCTCATGTTGACCATAAATGACGGCGGACGCAGCGCAAGTTTTTAATTCGGTATTGACTGGTAAGCCGAGAATGGCTTTGGCGTGCAATTCAAATTCGCTTTGCAATTGACTAGCCAACGTTACCATGCCAGTGTCATGTGGCCTGGGGCTGACTTCAGAAAACCAAACCATATCGTTTTTGACGAATAATTCGACGCCAAACAAGCCTAAACCGCCCAGATTGTCAGTCACTTTTTTAGCGATATCACGCGCGCGCTGTATTGCTGCTGCGGGCATAGGATGCGGTTGCCAGGATTCGACATAATCACCATGCACTTGGATATGTCCTATCGGTGCGCAAAAATGGGTGTCGATTTCGCCATCGGCATTGCGCGCACGCACGGTGAGGAGGGTGATTTCATACTCGAAATCGATAAATCCTTCCACAATCACGCGTCCCGGGCCGACTCGACCTCCCGTTGCTGCATGTTGCCAGGCGGCTTCTATTTGATGCGGACCAGTCAGCATGGATTGTCCTTTGCCAGAAGAAGACATCACAGGTTTGATCAAGCAAGGAAAACCAATATCAGCGCAAGCGATTTTTAATTGATCTAAGGTATTGGCAAAACGGTAAGGGGAAGTAGGTAAACCTAATTCCTCTGCCGCTAAACGTCGTATTCCTTCACGATTCATCGTCAACCAGGTAGCGCGAGCGGTGGGGATGACTTGAGTTTTACCAGCTTGTTCCAGTTCAATCAGCGTATTGGTTGCAATGGCTTCAATTTCTGGTACCACGTAATCCGGTTTTTCCATTTCAATCAACGCAGCTAAAGCGGTACCATCTGTCATGTCGATGATATGGCTGCGATGCGCGACTTGATGTCCTGGCGCGTTAGCATAGCGATCAACGGCGATGACTTCAATGCCCAAACGTTGTAAAGAAATAATCACTTCTTTGCCCAATTCACCGGAACCTAGCAACATGACTTTGATAGCGGAGGAAGACAATGGCGTGCCGAAGCGTATAGCTGGTTTCATGATGCGGATTCTCGTTAATAGATGTAAAAG
>CAZMPS010000192.1:0-3644 GCA_964568305.1 uncultured Burkholderiaceae bacterium | reverse complement strand
CCGCTGACCTCTTGCATGCCATGCAAGCGCTCTCCCAGCTGAGCTATACCCCCTTGCGAAGAGGCGAGATTGTAACAATAAACCTAAGCTTTTGTAAATATTCTTTTTGGGATTTTAGGATTTAAATCACTTATCTTTCCCCACGCTTACTACCTTTGCGATGTGACTTAGAGTTAGGTTGACGTTCATCAGCATCACGACTAATACGCAACTGCTGGCCTGCTACCCAGACGGTTTTTAAATGATCCAAAAGCGCTTTTGGTAAATCTGCGGGCAAATCCAACACACTGTAATCATCATGAATACCAATACGACCAATGCTCTTGGCATTTAATCCTATTTCATTGGCAATCGCTCCGACAATATTACCGGGCTTAACACCATGTGCATGTCCAACTTCAATCCGATAAGTTCGCATACCGGCAGTATTAGAACCCGTGGAAATGGAAGTAGAACGAGTAGAAGATCGATGAGGAGGTGCTAATTGGGTAATTTGTGCAGCTTGCTTATCTTCTTTATGTTTTTCTTCTCGCTGTTTTTTTTCCAACAACAATGGCGCACCACCACGTGCCATTTTCGCCAACGCAGCAGCAATTTCAATCACTGGAACGTTGTGCTCGTGCTCATATTCCTCTATCAACGACGCAAATACATCCAACCCATCCGTGGCTAAGGTAGTACTAATTTGATTCTTAAACTTAGCAATACGCACATTATTGATTGTTTGAATCGTAGGCAATTCCAATGGCAGAATCGGTTGGCGAGTCGCGCGCTCAATTACCTTTAGTAAATTCTTTTCACGTGGGGTGATAAATAAAATCGCCTCACCACTACGCCCAGCACGGCCAGTCCGACCTATTCTGTGGGTGTAACTTTCTGGATCGTAAGGCACATCGTAGTTAATGACATGACTAATTCGATCCACATCCAAGCCACGGGCTGCAACATCGGTAGCAACGAGAATATCGATCTCCCCATCTTTCAGCTGAGAAATAGTACGCTCCCGCTGTTGCTGTTGGATATCGCCGTTAATCGCAGCAGCAGCAAAACCGCGCGCCTGCAATTTGCTTGTGAGTTCCTCCGTCCCTAATTTGGTACGTGAAAAAATGATCATGCCATCAAAAGTTTCAGCTTCCAAAATACGCGTCAGCGCATCTAATTTGTGCAAACCGCTGACTAACCAATAACGCTGCCGAATGTTGTCCGCCGTACCCGTTTTGGATGCAATCGTGATTTCTGCTGGATTGCGCAAATAGGTTTGCGCAATCCGTTTAATCGCAGAAGGCATCGTGGCAGAGAACAAGGCAGTTTGGCGTGTTTCCGGTGTTTCTTGCAAAATGCGCTCTACATCATCGATAAAACCCATGCGCAACATTTCATCAGCTTCATCAAGCACCAACATTTCCAATTGCGATAAATCCAAGGAACCTTTATCCAAATGGTCAATAATGCGACCAGGCGTACCAACAACAACATGGATACCACGGCGCAAGGCACTCAGCTGCAAGCCGTAACTTTGACCACCGTAGATAGACATGACATGAAAGCCAGGAATATGCGCGGCATAACGCTGAAACGCTTCCGCTACCTGAATGGCTAACTCACGCGTCGGTGCTAATACCAATGCTTGAGGTGCTTTTTGTTTAACATCAATACGAGAAAGAATGGGTAAAGCAAACGCCGCTGTTTTACCCGTACCGGTTTGTGCCTGCCCTAAAACATCGCGATTAGCTAGCAAAACAGGGATTGTGGCTGCCTGGATCGGTGATGGTGATTCATAACCTACTTCGCGCAAAGCACGCACAAGCGGTTCACCAAGATTCAAATCAGAAAATAAAACATGGGTAGTATGAGAAGTTTCAGACATGATGAGACTCATAAAATCGCTCGAATCACACCAAGCTTTCAAACATCGATTCAGCCAAAATGGATTTGCAAGCTAGTTAAAGAATAGGGAGATAAGAAGATATAAAAACTAAAAACTTGAACTAGAAACTTGAACCAAAAATTTACTTAGGATTTTTTAAGGACAAAATCCATTTGACTAACAAGCGCGCTTCCTTTTCATTGACTTGCGTGTTCGCTGGCATAGGAACAACACCCCATGCACCACTACCGCCCTTCATGACTTTTTGTACAAGCTGTTCTTCAACCTCTCTGTGATGCGCATACTTGATAGCCACATCTCTATACGCGGGACCAATTAGCTTGCGGTTAACAGTATGACAAGACATGCAATTTTTTGCTTTGGCAAGTTCGACCGTAGACATTGCCACATTCGATGTCACCATTAACACGCATAAAACAACATAGGTTTTTAAATTTAAAGAATGCTTCACGGATTTCTTAAACCATTTAATAATTTAGCAATTTAACAATTTAAATGAGCAAAAATGTTGATAGATGCAACATAAGTAACGCTCACACCACAATCATCAAATTTAATTTTGAGCCAACTTCATTCTATCTAAATGTGTCTTATGCGCGACCAATTTGCGCACTTTTTTGGTAGAAGCCAACTTATAAGGCACGTGCAACTGCAAACGCTGCCCTTTGGTCACGCTATTGCCATGCAAACTATTCCAAGAGCGAATCTGCGCAACAGTGACCTTATATCGATGCCCAATAGATGCCAAGCTATCACGTTTCCCCACTTTGACATAAATACGCTTACCAGGAGGCAAATCTGGTTCAACGGCAAGGATGGCATTGTCAGCAAGTTCTGGTGCTATGTCTTTTTCTATCGTGCTATTTTTAGGTACAAGAATGGTGGAACCGACTTTCAAACGCATTTTGGCAGGAATGTGATTAACCTCCCGAATCACAGCCGGTGTGGTTTTAAACTTTGCTGCCAGCATTTCAATACGCTCACGTGTGCTAGTGATCGTATGCGTCGTCCAAGATGACAGGGCATGGCCCCATTGTTCCAAATTAGATTTAAATTTATCCGCATTCTCTGGCGGCAATAAAATTTGTGTCTTAGCGCCACCAATAATGACAGGACGATTAAATTGTGGATTTAATGCTTTAAATTCATCAATCGATAACTCAGCCAACTGAGCAGCAACTTTAATATCAATGTCACGCGTCTTGGCTATTGCAGTGAAATATGGCTGATTATCAACTTTTGGCAACGTAATTCCATATTGTTCTGGATGCGCAATAATGTTCTTGACTGCTTGCAATTTAGGTACATAATTGCGTGTTTCCAAAGGCATCAATGGCGACAAGCTATTAAAATCAATCGGTTTACCAGCTGCTTGATTTTTTTTAATTGCACGTTGTACCGAGCCCTCACCCCAATTGTAAGCAGCCAAAGCTAATTGCCAATCTCCAAACATACCATACAATTTTTGCAAGTAATTCAAGGCGGCGTCCGTCGAAGTCAACACACCGCGACGCTCATCCTTAAACATGGTTTGCTTCAAATTGAAGTCGCGCCCAGTAGATGGAATAAACTGCCACATACCAGCGGCCTTGGCACTTGAAAACGCTTGTGGGTTAAATGCCGATTCAATAAATGGTAACAAAGCCAGCTCCATCGGCATATTGCGTTTTTCAAGTTCCTGTACGACGTGAAACAAATAACGCGAAGCACGCGTGGTAGTGCGCTGAATATAGTCGGGACGCGCGCTATACCAAGC
>CAZMPS010000191.1:0-3718 GCA_964568305.1 uncultured Burkholderiaceae bacterium | reverse complement strand
ATCTAAAAGTGTGGGACTAGATTATCGGAAGCGTCAGCAATATGGTTCGCGAGTCTGTCGACTACTTGGAAAACAAGTTCGGGGCGGGTACTGTTTTGCGATCTTACGTCGACAGTATATACATAAAAAAGACGCCTCTGATTAGCGAGACCGCAATCGTTGACGAATTAAATAGTCGGCTCTGTGGGATGGGTGTTTTCGTGCTCGAGAAGCGATTCCAGAAATTGATGTGCCCAATTTAGTGGAAATCTAGCTGCTATTTTATGGCAATAACACAAAACGGAGCGATCTAGTTTGACACCTATACATCTCCCACATCGATAGGTGCCCAACAGTTTGAGCTCGTGCAGTCTGTCGCTCGTGATTTTCTTTTGTCTGGTCAGCTTCCTAATTTGGTGGACGTGTTTTCTGGATTAGGAGCAATTATCAACAAACTGAAGTCCCAACGAAGCCCACTTCTTCAACAATACTGCTAGCAATACAAGTCAACAAGCTCACACAAATCGATACTCGAAACAAATCCCCCGAAGGATGGCCAGTTCATCCCAGTCGTCAGGCTTGTGGATGGTTCTTGGTGTTTGTGGGATGTTGATGCAATGCGCTCCATATTCGACTGAATTTGTGTCGACAGTATGATTGACGCAGTTCGCACACTTTTAAGTCGGACTTTTTCAGTTTCTTCACACGACGCACTAAAGTCTCAAGTTTAGCAGCAGATCGACCAATCAATTGACTCCGATAGTGTTTTCGCTGCTGTTGGATACAGAAAAGAGCTTGAATTTTATAATGTAGAAGAGTTTTTGAACCAAATAACACAACGAGGCTCGTCTGTGTAGTTTAATGAGTAGGTTTACCACTCCGGTAAGAGGTTTAGGATTGTGCTCGACATAGATAACAGCACGGCTGAAGTTGTGCGGAGTGCTTGTGTGTTGCTCGAGTAGCTGCTCAGGAAAATAACTAAAAACACACATTGCAGGGTGAGTGTTGTAGGGTGTTCGCACAAGCAAACGAAGCACAGGGTTTACACAAACGTGATTTCTTACCACGAGCAGGCTTTCGCTGTGGCTTCGTATATAAATGGCCAGCTTGATTGATGCGAAGACGGGTCTCCAGTTGCCGATCTTGCGATCTACAGAAACCAGTCCACTCTGAGGGCTGTCGGAAGTGTAAAGCTGGGGGACAAGTCTGGAAGGATGTACAAGGTAGAAAACGCCCAACCAATTCAGCACCCAAGTTTTTACGTGCTCAGCAACAGAGAAGACACCATCAAACTTCCATCGTTTATGTGTCCCAACATCAAGAAGTCCTTGACGTTTATCTCAATCAGTGAGTCGCTTCCTAAAAGTGTGCTGCAGTGTATCGAGTAGCTGTGCGGGTCTAAAATCGCATACGTTCACAAGGGATCAAGCAACGACATGCTTCGAGTCCAGTTTGTGGGGAAGTCATTCCGATGCCCATATGATGCAACGACCACACACGACCAATGTAAGGCCTACATCTTTGCGTCTCCGGATTGCTATCATTTCAAATGTTTCTCGACAAAGTGCGCAGAAAGAGAGCCAATTTTTGTCGGTGAACGAAAAACGCTCGAGGGGCAGACATCAATCGACTACACCGACAGAATATTTGACATCGAGAACGCTCTTCCTGTTCATCAAAAGTACATCTCTATGAGTTGGGACGACTAGTACGCCGGGAAGGTTGTCGCAATTTCGTCCAATTTGGGAACTGGTAAAACTGAAGTCATCAGGCAGTGGGTAGACAGTCACAAATACAAAAACGTTCTTTATGTGAGCTATAGGCGCCTGCTTTCGATGGATATTTGTTGACGAATTCCGTCTTTTGTTTCTTATGAATCTGTAAAAGGCTCCATCGTTTTCGAAAAAAACGGTGACAGCCACTTTGTTGTTCAAAGCGACTCACTAGGCCGATGCGTTGGTCTGTAGTTTGTGGACCTCATTATCTTCGACGAGTTTTGCACACTTCAGGCACACATATCAACAAGCTCCGAAAAGTAGCAAATCAAGCAGCAGCAAATCATCATCCACCTTCTTAGGGACATACCTTGCACGAAGCTGGTATGTGATGGACTTTTGTCTGACGTCGATGTTCGCCTTATTGAGATGATTTCTGGACAGCGCCCAATGGTCGTACAAAATTCATTCAAAGGATACACGAACCACACTGTCGAGGTTGTCACTGATTTCACACAGGCTGCTGTGATGGGCAGAATTTTGAGCGAGTACAGGCAGGGGCGTAGGGTGGTTGTACCTGTTACGAGTAGAATAACAGCCGAGAAAATTCACAATGAGCTGAAGAGGGTTGGCTGCCGAGTAGGTCTTTACACTGGCGATAATTTGTTCGATGTGAATGGTACTCTCATGATGGACATCAAAAAACGGGACTTCAAAAATGTCAATGAGTCCTGGGTGGACTTTTAGGTCGTAATTTACACGATGTGCCTGACTGCTGGAGTGAGCTTCGACCAGTCCGGTTTCGATATGTTTATCGGTGTATATGAAGGCACTACATCCCCGGACTTATTTGCGCAGAGTCTCCTGCGGTGTAGATCATACAACAACACGACTCACATCATCTTCACAAGAGTACCGAAGACGTAGTATATTCTACCCGGTAGGTGAGTGCTCGAAAAAACTCTCGAAACAATTGAGGACAAAGAAACGCGGGCGGTGAGGTTTGTATGTGATTCGGCTCTGCAGTTTAATTCGTTTCTTCAAAGTCGAAAGGTTTGCTTGATGATGTGTCCAGCAAATTACATACTCTCGGCGCTTTCGAAGCAAGGCTTCCGAATTAGTTTCTCGACTGTAGACACAAAAGCGAAGTACTCTTTCGGATATGACAGCAAGACACTCAAAAAGCAGATCTCTATCCAGCCGCTCGAGTTGTCTTTCGAGTTCTTCGACAAATACTGCGGGGATGATTCTCAATCTATCGACTGGAACGCAGCTGTGTAGGCTGACCCACTGTTTAAATTGAGGCACGAATTCGCGTGGTTAATTGTCCGGGCGAATATAGACAAACAAATCGCAATCGACACCAACACAGTAGATGAACAGCTGAAGCTTCTCGATGTTTGTAAGCGGTGAATTGCTTTTAAAGATGTGTGGACAAGGCTGGAGGCCGACAACATTGATCCAAGTGTGATCTTCGACAGGTCTGAAAAAGGAGCGTCTCTGGACGAGAAAATCAAATCAATCAACGCCGTTCGGGATGGCATAAAAAAGTATATTTCTGGTCTTCAGTCAGACGATTCAGATCTCTTCAAAACAAGGCAGATACTTAGGCAGTTTTCTAAAATACTCATCGCTGTGCTAGTAAAAGAGTTCGAAATGTTGGGAGAGTGGAAAGGCCTCACGATGAAGACGCTAGATGAAAAGCTAAAACAATACGTCGAGAAAAACAGCGACGAAATCACAAAACAATATCTCAAAGACGAAGAGTGAAAAAAGAAGATGCGAGAGAAAATAAACAAGAAGAGAGAATATGCACAAGGGATTGTGATAACGATAGCCAAAGCAATCGGGGACCTGGATACACTAACACACAGACCAAGAAATGGAGATGAGAAGCGGTCTCGGGTTGTGTGTGGATTTTCATACGAACTTAATTCATTTGATTTTGAATAATCGCAGCGCATTCGGTAATCCATCCCTGCTCTTATACTCTTTTTTTTGTACACCAACGGACACCAACGGAC